>PXQM01000035.1 GCA_003021325.1 Halobacteriales archaeon QH_10_70_21 | reverse complement strand
GACGGTCGACAACCGGACCGAGGCCTACGGGATGGTCGCTCTCCAGGGGCCCGGCGCGCTCGACCTGCTCGCGGGGCTGTGCGAGTCGCCCGGCGACATCGAGCGGTTCACCGCCGAGGAGCGGACGGTCGCCGGCGTCGACTGCCTGGTCGCGCGGACGGGCTACACCGGCGAGGACGGCGTCGAGATGCTCTTCGACGCCGGCGACGCGGCGGCGGTCTGGAGCGCCCTGGAGTGCCAGCCCTGCGGGCTCGGCGCCCGGGACACGCTCCGGCTGGAGGCGGGGCTGCTGCTCTCGGGGCAGGACTTCGACCCCGAGGAGAACCCGCGGACGCCCCTCGAGGCCGGCATCGGGTTCGCCGTCGACCTCGAGACCGAGTTCGTCGGCCGGGACGCCCTGGCGCGGCAGGCGGCCGACGGCGTCGAGGAGACCCTCGTCGGCTTCCGCCTCCGGGAGCGCGGCATCGCCCGCCACGGCCACGAGATAGCGGTCGACGGCGAGCCGGTCGGAACCGTCACGAGCGGGACGATGAGCCCGACGCTCGGCGACGCCATCGGGCTCGGCTACGTGCCCGTCGCCCACGCCGACCCCGGGACGGAGCTGTCGGTCGTCGTCCGCGGCGACGAGAAGCGGGCCGGGGTCGAGGCGCTGCCGTTCTACCAGCAGGATTGACCGGGTCAGGCGACGACGACCCAGGCGGCGAAGACCGCCAGGGCGCCGGAAGCGGTGCTGGCGACGGCGTGGACCCGCAGCCGGTCGAGCAGGGCGTGGGCGTCGGCCTCGACGCCGGCGGCCTCGCTGACCTCGCCACCGACCTCGCACTCCGGGAGGAAGTCCATGGCGACGTGCAGGAAGACCCCGGCCGCGAAGCCGAAGATGGCGGCGTTGACGACGGGGGTGCTCGGCGGCTGGAGCAGCGCGGCCGGGATGGCCGTCAGCCCGACGCCCGCCGACGGTAACAGCAGCACGGAGACGGGCTCGCCGGCGTCGCTGAGCCGCCGGGCTGCGGCGTAGCCCGCCGGGCCCTTGTGGGAGACGATGGCCAGCCCCAACAGCAGCCCGAGTTCCGGCAGCGCCGCGTAGACCAGGCCGATGATGGCGCCGGCGGCCAGCGAGTGGGCCGCAAGCTGTGCGGGCGCGCTGTCGAACGCCTCCCGGTGGCTGAGCCGGTGACCGATGGTGTGGCCGCTGTAGCCGCCCACGAGGCCGGCCGCGATACCGAACCCGCCGACGGGGCCGTCGAACCCCACCGCCTGCGGGACGAGGAAGACCGCTGCGCTGGTGACCATCGCGCCGCTGGCGAGGCCGTAGCCCCACACGAGCCGGACGGCGTCGCTACCCACGGCTTGACCGCCCAGCGCCGCCGCCCCCGCCATCGCCGCGAACGCCACCCACGAGATGACGAGCACCTTCCACGGCGCGCCCGCGAGCCCGACCGCGGTGAGCGCGACCAGGCCGACGACCCCGGCGACCCCGACCGTGGAGGGCCGGCCGAGGCCGACGCCCGCATACGTTCCAGTATCGGAGCTCATCCTGCCTGTACTACTAATACAGCCTTTAATAATACCATCGATTCACAATTCTGTTTTTCTTATTATTAATTCGGGGTCGGGACGCTCCCGGGTGATACAAATGCCGCCGGCGACAGGGGCCGGTATGGAGCTCTCGGAGTTCTGCGACCGGCTGGACGACCGGCTGAACCACGGCGACTACGCCGACGTCGACGCGAGCCCGAACGGGCTGCAGGTCGGGCGTGCCGACGGGCGCGACGTCGAGCACGTCGCCTTCGCCGTCGACGGCGTCGAGGCGACCGCAGCGGCGGCCGCCGCCGCAAACACGGACCTGCTCGTCGTCCACCACGGAATGGTCTGGGGCGGCCTCGACCGGGTGACCGGCCGCGAGTACGACCGTGTCGCCGCGCTCGTCGAGGCCGACCTCCCGCTGTACGTCTCGCACCTCCCGCTCGACGGCCACGACGAACTGGGGAACGCCGCCCGCCTCGCGGCGTTCCTCGACTGCGAGGTGACGGCGCCGTTCGGCGAGCTGGGCGGCGTCACCGTCGGTCAGCGCGCCCGGGCCGGGGACCCCTACACCGTGGCCGGGCTCCGCGACCGGCTGTCGGCGCTGGACACCGGCGGCGAGCCCGTCGACGTGCTGGATTTCGGGAGCGACGCAATCGAGGACATCGCCGTCCTCACGGGCGGCGGGGCCGACTGGGTGCGCGAGGCGGCCGAGGCCGGCGTCGACGCCTTCGTCACCGGCGAGGGCAAGCAGAAGCTCTACCACGAGGCCCGCGAGGCGGGGCTGAACGTCTTCCTCGCCGGCCACTACGCCACGGAGACCTTCGGCGTACAGGCGCTGCAGTCGCTCACCGAGGAGTGGGGCCTGGAGACGACCTACCTCGACCACCCCACCGGCCTGTAGGCGGCTTCCTGGCCCGCCCGCGACGGTCGTTCTCGAAATGTTACACGTTGGGGAGGATTGATTGCGGTAGCGGCCGCTCGCCGCCCGATGGACGGGACGTCAGGCCGGAACATCGACGGCGAGGCGCCGGTGTCGGAGACCGTCGTCGAGACGGAGGCGGTCACGGTCACCGAGAACGCCGAACTCGAGCGCACCATCGGCCTCTCGGGCGGGTTGGCCATCGGCATCGGGACGATGATCGGCGCCGGCATCTTCGTCTTCCCGGGGCTTGCTGCGGGCCGGGCGGGCCCCGCTGCGGCGCTCTCGTTCGGCATCGGCGCCATCGTCGCGCTGCTCGTGGCGCTGCCGGCCTCGGAGCTGGCGACCGCCTGGAACGGGCCGCCACTCAACTGCGGGAGGCCGGCATCGAGACCACCACCGAGCTCGTCATCGCGGGCCGGCCGTTCGAGGCCCTCGTCGACCTGGGTCCCGGCCACGACGCCATCGTGATGGGCGAGTCGGCCCCCTCGCTGTCCGGCTTCCCCCTGGGCGAGGAGTCCGAACGCCTCGCCGCCGCCGTCGGAGCCGTGCTCGTCGTCAGGTACCTCGAGGGGCTCGACGGCTAGCGGGTCGCCTTCTTCCACTCGCGCAGTCCGACGACCTCGCCGTCGACCGTCTCGGCGTCGGCCGCTGTCGCCGCCCACCAGAACATCGGCGCCACGTCCGCCGGCTCTCGGCCCTTCATGAAGTTCGTCAGCTCGGTCTCGACCTGCCCGAGGTCGAGCACGCCGACGGGGGCGTCGAGCTCCGCCGCGAACTGCCGGGCGACCGCCTCGGCGGCGGCTTTCGAGACCCCGTAGGAGCCGAACCCGGGCGTCGCGTTCCGGGCGACGCCGCCGGAGGGGACGAAGGCCCGGGCGCCCTCGTTGAGGTGGGGGACGGCCTCCCGGATGGCCGCGAAGACGCCGCGGACGTTGACCCGGAGCGTGTCGTCGAACGCCGAGTAGGCCTCCTCCGCGAGCGGCGTCTCGCCGGGGGTGCCGTGGTAGACGCCGGCGTTGGCGACGAGGCAGTCGATGCCGCCGCGCTCGCCGCCCCGAGCCGCCGCCTCCATCAGCCGCTCGACGTCGTACTCGTCGCGGACGTCGGCCCGGAGGGCCGTCGCCGTGCCGCCCTCGCTAGATATCCCCTCGACGACCGCGTCGAGTTCGTCCCCGTCCCTGGCGCACGCGACGACGTGGACGCCCTCGGCGGCGAACCGGCGGGCGACCGCCTCGCCGACGCCCCGCGAGGCGCCGGTGACGACAGCTGTGTCCATACGCCAGCGTCGAGCGGCGCCGACAAGGACGTTTCCCAAGGGGTCGGGATTTCCCCCACGCCCGTTTTGAATAGGACGCGGGGCGTAGATGGCGGTATGTCCACCGACGAGTCCGTCGTCGTCGTCGGGTCCGGCTTCGGGGGTCTCTCGACCGCCTGCTATCTCGCCGACGCCGGCCTCGACGTGACGGTGCTGGAGAAGAACGAACAGCTCGGGGGCCGCGCCTCCGTGCTGGAGGCCGAGGGCTTCCGGTTCGACATGGGCCCCTCGTGGTATCTGATGCCCGACGTCTTCGAGCGGTTCTTCGGGCACTTCGACCGGACGCCCGCCGACTTCTACGAGATGGAGCGGCTCGACCCCCACTACCGCATCTTCTTCAAGGACGGCGACACCGCAGCGGTGACCGACGACCGCCAGAAGATGTACGAGCTGTTCGAGTCCTACGAGGAAGGAGCGGGCGAGGCCCTGGAGTCGTACCTGGAGACCTCCGAGACCCACTACGAGGCGGCGATGAACGACTTCGTCTACACCGACCGGCCCCGGCTGCGGGACTGGATCGACCTCGACGTGATGCGCGCGGCGCCCATCGGGCTCCAGCTGCTCGGTACGATGGACGACTACGTCTCGGACTACTTCGAGCACCCCAAGCTCCAGCAGATAACCCAGTACTCGCTGGTCTTCCTCGGCGGCGCCCCGAGCAACACGCCGGCGCTGTACAACATGATGAGCCACGTCGATTTCAACCTCGGCGTCTACTACCCCGAGAACGGGATGCGGTCGGTCGTCGACGCCTGCGTCGAGCTCGGCGAGGAACTCGGCGTCGACTACGTCACCGACGCCGAGGTGACGGAGATAGTGAACCGCAAGGGCGGCTTCGTCGTCGAGTCCGCAGCCGGCGACCACCGGACCGACTACGTCGTCAGCGACGCCGACTACGCCCACACCGAGCAGGCGCTGCTGCCCGAGCACGAACGGCAGTACGACGAGGAGTACTGGGACTCTCGCACCTACGCCCCCTCCGCCTTCCTGATGTACATGGGCGTCGAGGGCGACGTCGAGCCGCTCGAACACCACACGCTGGTGCTGCCGACCGACTGGGAGCACCACTTCGAGCAGATATTCGACGACCCGGCGTGGCCCGAGGACCCCGCCTACTACCTCTGTGTCCCCTCGAAAACCGACGACGACGTCGCCCCCAAGGGGCACTCGAACCTCTTCGCGCTGGTCCCTGTCGCCCCCGGCCTCGAGGACACCGAGGAGGTCCGCACCTGGTACCGCGACCTGGTCCTCGACGACATCGCGGAGAACACGGGCGTCGAGCTCCGGGACCGCATCGTCTTCGAGGAGACGTTCGCCATCTCGGAGTTCGCCGACCGCTACAACAGCCGCGAGGGGACGGCCCTGGGGCTGGCCCACACCCTCAGACAGACCGCCCTGCTGCGGCCGCCGCACCGGTCGGACGCCTGCCCCGGTCTCTACTTCACCGGCTCCTACACCACCCCCGGCATCGGCGTGCCGATGTGCCTCATCAGCGGCGAGCACACCGCCGACGCGGTAATCGAGGATACCCAGACCTAACTGTCCCGGGACCGAACGACCGACACCCAAAGGCATGACCGACCCGCTCTTGGACCGCACGCTACCGAGCGAGGCGACCCCGGCCGGCTACGTCCTGCGGATGTCCCGGCCACGCTTCTGGCTCTACCTCGCCGGCCCGGTGGTCGTCGGCGTCGCCTACGCCGCGACGACCCGCTGGGAGCTGTTCGCCCCGCTCGCCGTCGCGCTCTTCGCGTACTTCCTGCTGCCGGCGAACGTCTTCCTCTACGGCGTCAACGACGTCTTCGACGCCGACATCGACGAGGAGAACCCGAAGAAGGACGACCGCGAGGTCCGCTACCGGGGCGACCGGCTCGTGCCCGCGCTCGTCGTCGCCACCGGCCTCCTGGGGCTGGCGTTCGTCCCGCTTTTGCCGACCGCCGGCGCCGTCGCCATGGTCGCGTTCCTCGTTTCGGCCGTCGAGTACTCCGCGCCGCCGCTGCGGTTCAAGACGACGCCGTTCCTCGATTCGGTCTCGAACGGGCTCTACGTCCTGCCGGGCGTCGTCGCCTACGCCGCCCTCGCCGGCGAGGCGCCGCCGGTCGCCGCCGTCGCCGGCGGCTGGCTGTGGGCGATGGCCATGCACACCTTCTCCGCCATCCCCGACATCGAGCCCGACCGCCGGGCCGGCATCCGCACCACCGCGACGGTGCTCGGCGAGACGCGAACCTACGCCTACTGTGGGGCCTGCTGGCTGGCGGCGGCCGCCGTCTTCGGAACGGTCCACCCCTTCTTCGCGGCCGTCCTCGGCGGCTACCCGGTCTTCGTCGCCGGCATCGCCGTCGCCGGCGTCGACGTCGACCGCGCCTACTGGTGGTTCCCGGCGGTCAACACCGTCGCCGGCATGCTGCTGACGCTTGCGGCGCTGTGGGTGATGCTGTATGGCTAGCGTCGAGCTGCCGGCGCGGGGCCGCCTCGAGGCCCGCCTCGACGAACTCGTCTACGAGAACCGGTTCACCATCGCGGTCGTCTTCCCGGCGCTCGGCGCGGTCACGCTGCTCGCATCCGCCGAAGGGCTGCTGCCGGAGCCGCTGTCGTTCAACCCCTACTTCCTGCTCTT
>PXQM01000114.1:1397-3261 GCA_003021325.1 Halobacteriales archaeon QH_10_70_21 | reverse complement strand
CCGACCGACCGCGCCTGGCCGAGACCGGCCTCGTTCCAGGAGAACACCATGGTCCGGCAGACGGTCGCGCCGCGCCCGCCGGTCCACTCGAACAGCGCCTCGCTGAGCGCCTCGCTGACCCCCTCGCCGCGGTACTGGGGGTGGACGCGCATCCCCTGGCCCCAGGCCTCGTGCGCCGACAGGAGGACGCCCTGGCAGATGCCCACCGGCCGGTCGTCGACGCAGGCGACGAGGGTGCGCTGGTCCGGGCCGTCGCTCTCGACCCACTCGTCGAAGACGTCGGGGATGTAGTCGCCGCCGAGCTCCGGCCAGGTGTCCCGCGTGAACGCCACCACCGCCTCGCGGTCGTCCGGCCGGGCCGGCCGGGTCTCCACGGCGCTCACGTCCAGGGCACCGACCGCGCCTGCAGTTCGCCGGCGACCGACCGTCCCATCGCCTCCTCGGCGCTCTCGACGTTCGCGAGCGCCCACATCAGCTTGACGTAGGCCGTCGCAGGCAGCGTGTCGCCGGCTTCGACGACGCCGGCGGAAAGCAGGTCCCGTCCGGTGTCGTAGACGCGGTCGCAGACCCGGCCCTCGAGACACTGGCTTGTCATCACCACCGTCGTGCCGCCCTCGACGAGCGTCTCGACGCGGTCGAGCCAGCCCGTGTTGACGTGGCCGAGGCCGGTCCCCTCGAGGACGAGCCCTTCGGCGTCGGCGGCGACCTCGAGCGCCCCGGGACCGGTTCCGGGGGTGAACTTCACGAGTTCGACGTCGCGCTCGAGGCTCGCCGAGAGCCGGA
The DNA here is from genome assembly GCA_003021325.1 of Halobacteriales archaeon QH_10_70_21. The sequence continues at coordinate 2,478 of PXQM01000114.1, read as the reverse complement.
GGTCGGCGTCCCCGCGGTCGGCGACCGGCCGGCGGAACGACACCTCCCCGCTCTCCCAGACCACCTCGCCAAGCGGCTCGGCGCCGACCGTCTCGAAGGCGTCGCGCCGGGAGGTGTGGTTCTTCCGGACCCGGGTGCCGCGGTGGAGCGCACAGACGTCGTCGGAGCCGCCGGCGTGCATGCAGACCAGCACCTCGGAGTGGTCGGCCGTCGCCGCCTCGACGGCACAGACCGCGTTCATCACGTTGTCCGAGGAGGGCCGGTCCGCCGAGCGCTGGCTGCCGGTGAAGACGACCGGGACGGGCGTCTCGAGCATGAACGACAGCGCCGACGCGGTGTACTGCATCGTGTCGGTGCCGTGCATGACGACGACGCCGTCGGCGCCGCGTTCTATCTCCTCGTGGACGGCCTCGGCGAGGTCGACCCACACGTCCGGCGTCATGTTCTCCGAGAGGATGTTGGCGACGACGCGGCCGCGGTAGTTGGCCCGCCCGGCCAGTTCGGGCACCGCCCGCAGGACGTCCTCGGCATCGAACTGCGCGGTAACGGCGCCGGTCCGGTAGTCGACGGTCGAGGCGATGGTGCCGCCGGTCGAGATGAGCGCGACCGTCGGTAGCTCCTCGTCGAACGTTATCTCGGAGGTGCCGCCGGCCTCGCCGGGGCTCTCCACGTCGTAGGTGTCGGTCTCGAGTACCTCGACCTCGGCCTCGGTCCGGTCGACCCCGACGTTGTAGCCGCCCTCGAGCTTGACCACGAGGTTGTCGTCGGTCGTCGACGGCATGAGCACGCCCTCGTAGCGGGCGGCGCCGCGGTCGACGCGGACACGGTCCCCTGGGTTCATACCCGCCCGTACCGCGCGGTCGGACTTGAAAGCCGTCCTTTCGTCGGCGCGTCTATGGGTCGTCGACGCGGAGCCGGCCAGAGACGGCCGTTCGTTCGGCGACTGCGACGACGGCGATTCCGACGACGCCTCCGAGGGCCGCCGCATCGAGGAGCCGAACCAGTCCGCCGGAGAGGAGGCCGACGCCGAGGACGAACGGCACGGACAGAAGTGCCGCCGCGGCGACGACGTACCCAAGGC
>PXQM01000114.1:0-1369 GCA_003021325.1 Halobacteriales archaeon QH_10_70_21 | reverse complement strand
CGACCGCACCCAGCGAACCGTAGTAGAGCGCCGGACCGAGCCGGCTCGACTCCCGGAGCGACACGCCCCGTGGTAGCCGCTCGCTCGAGGAAAACCTGCGGGGACCCGCCGGTCCAGACCCGTCGAGAGCGGTCCCGGGGAAAAGACCGATACCGCTGGCGACCGACCCTCCGGTATGAGCAGCGACCGGACCCGGACCCGCGAACGGTCGGGAACGGCCGACGGGAGCGCAACCGAGTTCGAGGTCGGCCTCGACGAGTCCGACGACCGGAGCGCCGACGCCGGGACGAGCGGCGGTCTCCGGGAACGGGTCGGCGGCCGTGCCAAGCGGCTCTTCTCGCCGAGGGCGTTCGTCGCCGCGCTCCTGCTGACGGTCGTCGGGTTCGTCCTCTTCAACACCGTCATCCCGGTGCTTCCGGGGCGTGCCGCTGGCGGCGGTCGCTGCCGGCGTCGGCGGCCTGGCCGGTGCCGTCGGGAACTACTTCGGCCGCGACCTCCGGAAGGGGCTGACCCGGGACGTCGAGTGACCGGCGGTCAGTCGCGCAGTCGCCACTCGTCGCCGTTCCGCTCGACGACGCCGTGGGCGGCCAGCCCCTCGAGGGCGTCGGCGACGACGTCGGGCGGCGCCTCGACGCGGTGGCTGAGGTCCTCGGGCGTCGCCGGGCCGGTCGCCAGCCCCCGGAGCAGCTCGCCGTAGAAGCGGCCGTCGACCCCCTCGAAGTGGGCGCTTATCTCGTCGAGCGTCTCGGTGAGCCGCCCCTGGACCCACCGCTGGGCCATCGACAGCTCGTTCTCCAGCCGCTCGAGCCGCCGGAGGTCCCTGGCCAGCGCCGAGAGGTCCTGGCTCGAGTCGGCCCCCTCGGCCCGGCCGCCGGCGCGCTCGACGTCGATGGAGACGTACCGCCAGGAGGTGATATCCAGGCTCGGCGACGCGGAGTAGGCGCTCCTGGTCCCGAAGTCGTACGGCGAGACGTTGACCTCGAGCCGGAGGTTCCGTGCGATGGAGAAGTACTTCCGGCGGCCGTCGTCGACGTGGGACTCGACGAGACCGGCCTCCTCGAGCTTCTGGAGATGGTCGATGACCGCCTTCGGGCTGACGCTCAGGTACTCGCTGATCTCGGTGACGTAGCAGGGCTTGCGGGCGAGCAACCGGAGGATGCGCCGCCGGTTCTCGTTGCCGAGCAGGTCGAGGAACGCCGCCGAGTCCATTGTGTGACTCTTCACGCCCCGAACGAAAAAGGGTGACGCGGAACGGGTCGCCTACCGCCGGGCGTCACGGCAGACCGCCGTTACCGGCATCGCCCGAGTTACCGGCGTCGTCGGAGCTACCGCCACCATTGCCGGCGTCGCCCGAGTTACCGGGACCGTC
>PXQM01000113.1:9338-10223 GCA_003021325.1 Halobacteriales archaeon QH_10_70_21 | reverse complement strand
AGAGACCGAGCGCGCCCGGCGGACGCAGGGCCGGCCGGCCGGCGAGCGCACGCCGGCGGTCCGCGTCGCTCCCGTCGTGGGCGCGCTCAGGCCGAGACGGAACTGGTCTCCATCGGTTCGACCGCCTCCTCCCGGCGTCAAAGCTCTTCCCGTGCCGCGTGAGGCGTTCGCATGGTGGTTCTCGCGGCTCGTTACCGCCCTGGCCTTCCGACCTCCGCGCTTCGGCCCGCGGAGGCGCCGCTACTGCGGTGGGGTTACGAAGACGACACCCGGCATCAGTCCCCGCGGACGCCCGTCGCGTCGAAGCCGAGTGCCTCGACGCCCCCGACGACGGCCGTCTGGTCGGCGTCGGCCTCGTAGTAGAAGACGACGTCGTAGGTGCCGTCCCGCATGAGCTGCTGGCACTCCCAGACGAACTCGTCGCCGTCCAGCGTCAGGCCCTGGTGCTGGTTGACGCCGAAGCGCTCGTCGTCGTTGCCGGAGTAGACGTACGTCTCCGTCGGGTCGAGGCCGGCCGCCTCGCTGATGACGTCGCCGACGTCCAGGGTGGCCTGGTGGAGCGTCGGCTCCTCGTCGCCCGTGAGCTCCGTGCGGACGATGACGCCGTTGAGCTCGATGTCGCCGGGCTCCAGGAGCGCCTTCGTCCGCTGGTAGAGGTCCTCGTCGATAGCCTCGCTCATACGGACGCGTGGCTGTCGAGAGTAATACAGGTCACGGTCCGCGACGACTGGAAGACGCCCGCACCGTTTTGCTGTGTCCGCGCTGTCGGTCCCGCCGGGTTACAGCCGCTCGAGGTTCGTCGCTCGGGGACCCTTCTCGGCCTGTTCGATGTCGAACTCGACCTCCTGGCCCTCCTCGAGGTCCGGACCGCCGACGTCCTCCATG
>PXQM01000113.1:0-9275 GCA_003021325.1 Halobacteriales archaeon QH_10_70_21 | reverse complement strand
GATGAAGCCGTAACCGCCAGTGTCGTTGAAGAAGTCAACCACGCCTTGCGCCATTGCAGGTGAGGGGTGAACGTGCCCGGATAAAAACCCTGCGACTGTTCGAACGGTGCGTTTTCGGCGGAAGCAACCGCCTAACGCCGTCTCCGTGGACTAGCGGACGAACCGCGAGCGCCCGCCGACCCTGCGTCGCCGCCGACCAGCAACACTCATCTGGCTGGAGTGTTACGTGCCTGATAGATGCTCAACGGAGTCCGCCGGCGATTCGAGGGCGTGTACGAACGCCTGCTCGAGCGGGAAATCGCCGGCGTCCCGACGCACGTCGCCATCATCCAGGACGGCAACCGGCGGTACGCGCGCAAGCAGGGCGAGGCGGAGACGGAGGGCCACCGCGCCGGCGCCGACACCACGGAACGGGTGCTGCGGTGGTGCGGCGACCTCGGTATCGAGGAGCTCACGCTGTACGCCTTCTCGACGGAGAACTTCGAGCGCCCGCCCGACGAGCGCGAGGCGCTGTTCGACCTCATCACCGAGAAGCTACGCGGCTTCGCCGACCGCGAGGAGGTCCACGACCGCGAGGTCCGCATCCAGTCCATCGGGGAGACCCACCGGCTCCCCGACCACGTCCGGGACGCCGTCGCCTACGCCGAGCGCCGAACCGAACAGTACGACGAGCTGTACCTCAACGTCGCGCTGGCCTACGGCGGCCGCGCGGAACTGCTCGGCGTCGCCCGCGACGTCGCCGCCGAGGCCGCCGCCGGCGAGGTCGACCCCTGTACGGTCGACGTCGCCGAGATCGAGGGCCGACTGACCACGGGACCGACGCGAGCCGTCGACCTCATCATCCGCACCGGCGGCGACGAGCGCACCTCGAACTTCCTGCCGTGGCACGCCAACGGCAACGAGGCCGCCGTCTACTTCTGTACGCCCTACTGGCCGGAGTTCTCCCGGACGAACTTCCTGCGGGCGCTGCGGACCTACCAGGCCCGCGAGGAGTCGTGGCGGCGGACCCGCGCCCGCCGGGCGGCGGCGCTCCTGCGAGCCTTCGGCGACGTCGAACTCGAGGAGGCCCGCCGCGTCGTCAGCCGGTTCCGTGACCGCTCAGACGACGCCGAGGAGCTCTCGGCTCCGCCGTCGGTCGAGTCCGTCGCCGAGGGGGAGTGACGCCGGGACGGACGGCCGTACCGGCAGGTGGTTGCCCGAGGCGTCGAAAACGGTTCGGAGCGGCCGAAGCGTCCCACTCGAGGGACCGGGTGTGGACCAGTTCCTCCGACCCGTCGTCGTAGATGACGACGACCTCGACGGTGGTCGGCTTCTCGACGCTACCTTCGCCGGCCGTCGGTGACTCGTCCGTCCGCAGTTGCTGGTCCATCGTCGCACCCCTGACCTCGAAGGAGTCTATCTCCCCCGGCAGGGTCTCGTTCAGCACGACGACCCGAATCCGGTCCTCCCAGTGCTCGATGACGACGGCGAGGTTCGGGTCTATCCGCTCTGCTTGCGACTGGGTCGGTGTCGGCGTCGCGGTGGCCGACGTCGCCGAGGCGCTGACCGACCAGCGAACGCGCCGGGGCGGCGGTGGCGGTCCCGGCGACCCGTTCCGTGGCCCCACAGGCGTCGCCGGTCTCGCGGGGAGCTCAGACAGATGGTCCGGCAGGCGGGCAGCGAGAACGCCAGCGTCGCCGTCGACAAACTCAGCACCGATCAGCTGATCAAGCTCCTGGAACTCAGGGATGGCTCGGCACCCGTTGCCAGGGCGAACATCGTGAACGCGCTCGCAGACGGCGAACTGACTGCCTCGGAAGTGGAGTCGTTCCTCGACGAGCTCAACGCTGCGTCGCTGAGTGACCGTCAGCAACGGGTCAACGACGTGGCCTACTCGGCGAACACGACCGGAGCCGCCGACGCCGTCACCGCAGGATAGGGTCTCGACTCTCCCCCGTCTTACCGGGGGACGCTGTTATCCGAACAGTACGTTCCCAACGACGGGTCACAGCGCCCCCGTCGCAAAGACCACCAGCAGAATTCCGAGCATGGGTGTCCGCTGCGGATAGAACGGATACGACAACCGCTCCCAGGTCGACGGGCGGAACGCTAACCCGCCTCGCGCGTAATAAAGACCGCTCGCGGCTATCCGTCTTCCGTCCACGTCGAGTAGAACGGTGCTCAGGAGGCCGATGACGATTGTCACGGCGGCGACGACGAGAAACACCAGACCTATCTTCGAACAGACGTGCCTGGTACGCTCCCCCGACCATGCCAGGGTACAGGTCCGCGACCCGGATTATTGACGTTTTTATTATCTCTCGAACCACGATGTTCGAAATCGAGGCTGCGACAGCGTGGGGTCGGGCCAGGCGCGGAGTCCCGCTCCGGGATGCCTCGGCCGTCGCGGTCCAGACGGGATTTCGCCGCCTGCGACGGCCGTGAGGCGCCCACCATCGAGCTTCCTCACTCCGCTCCGCCGGCGTGTTTCGGCCTACCGGCCGGACCGCCGAAGCGCTCTCGCTGTTCGCGCTTCGAGGTTCGGACGCTTCGCTCCGCTCACCGGCCGAACCGCCGCTGGCGTTCCTGGTACTCCCGGACCGCACGCAGGAAGTCCCGGCGGCGGAAGTCCCGCCAGTTGACGTCGGTGAAGTACAGCTCGGAGTAGACCGACTGCCAGATGAGGAAATCGGAGAGCCGCTCGGCGCCCGTCTTGATGAACAGCGGCCGCGAACTCCTCGCGGCCGCCGAGGCCGATGGAGACCTGGACGGGGGCGTCGGCGGCGTCGTCGGCGTCCGGCCCGCGGACCGCGACCTCGCGCGGGCTCTCGAGGTCGGCGAGCGCGTTCCGGAGCGTCGGGACGGCCGCCTTGTCGAGGACGCTCACGTAGATGAGCACCCGGTCGGCGCCGGTCTCGAAGGCCCACCCGAGGAACGACGACAGCGTCTCGTAGGCCCCCTGCTCCAGCAGGTCGTGTTCGGTTATCACGAGGGCAATCCGCCCGGGGACGGCGGCGTCGCTCAACCGGACGCGGGCGGCCAGGTAGCGGTCGTACAGGCCCACGTCCGGAGGTTCACGTCGAGACGCCTCAACGTGTCGGTGTGTGGCCACGGCTTCGGGAAGGTTAAGTGGGCGACGGCGGAATCTCGGTGCGTGACTGGCGACGTCCGTCGGGCCGTCGGCTTCCTCGCCGTCGGAGCCATCGGCCTCGCCGCGCCCCTGCTCGACGGCCACGCGAGCGAGACGCTCGCCGCCGCCGGCACCGTGGCGCCGTTCCTCCTCCTCGCCGCGTTCGCGCTGGTCTCGTCGGAGGGGCGGCTCTTCGAGCTGTTCGCCTACGAGGCCGACCGACAGGAGGGCCGGCTCTACGGACTGGCGTCGTTCGCGCTCGCCGTCGCCGGCCTGGCCATCCTGCTCGTCGGCTTCGGCCTCCCGACGGCCGCCTTCGTCGCCGCCGTCTTCGTCTTCACTACCGGTAACCTGGCACAGGACCTCGTCGTGCGCCGCTACCCCGACCCGGTGGTCGGGACGGCCGCCTTCGCCGGCGCCGGGACGCTCGGCGGCGTCGCCTCGGTGTCCGTCGCCGGCGCCCTGGGTGCGTCGGTACCGTCGCCGGCGCTCGGCGTCTTCGTCGCCGCCTCCGGCGCGCTGCTCGGCGCGCTCATCCGGTCGGCGCTGTACATCCGAGACGACTCGCTCGTGCTCCTCTCCAGCGGGCTGCTCATCTGGCTCCTCGTCGAGCTCGAGGCGGGAACGCCCGGCCCGTCCGTGGAGCGCGTCGGGGCCGGGCTCGCGCTGACCGTCGCGCTCGGCTTCGTCGCCTATGCCCTCGGGACGGCCTCGATTACCGGCATGCTCACCGGCGTCCTGCTGGCCTTCTTCGCGGTCGTTCTCGGCGGGTACGGCTGGTTCGTCCTGCTGGTGACGTTTTTCGGACTCGGTGGGCTCGCCTCGAAGTACCGCTACGACGAGAAGCTCGAACGCGGCATCGCACAGGAGAACGAGGGCGCCCGCGGCAGCGGCAACGTCCTCGCGAACTCGGCGGTGGCGCTGGTGGCGGTGGTCGCATACGCCTCGAGCGAGTTCGTCGGGGTCGGCGCCTCGATGTTCCAGTTCGCGTTCGCCGGCGCCGTCGCCGCCGCGCTCGCCGATACCTTCTCCAGCGAGTTCGGTGGGCTCTTCGACGCGCCGCGGCTCATCACGACCCTCGAGCGGGTCGAGCCGGGAACCGACGGCGGCGTCACCTGGCAGGGCGCGGTCGCGGGGCTGGTCGGCGCGGGTATCATCGGCGGCCTCGGCGGCGTCTTCTTCGAGTTCACGACGCTGTCGGTGGCGCTGGTCGCTGCCACCGGCTTCGCCGGCATGGCCGTCGACAGCGTCCTCGGCGCGACCCTGGAAGGGGGCCGCCTCGGCAACCAGAGCGTCAACCTGCTGGCGACCCTCTCGGCGGGGCTGCTGGCGGCGGCCGGCAGCGGGCTGCTGTGACCGTCCGCGCCCCACGGGACGAGGAGGTCCCGGACGTCCGGTCGCTGCAGTCCCTGCTCGCCCACGCCGACCCGGCTCTCGTTGACGCCGCCCTCAAGGGGCCGTTCCGCTGTCGGGTCGCCGTCGACGACGGGACCGTCGTCGGCTACGTCATCGCCCTGCCGGGAGCGGAGACGACCCTCTCGGAGCTGGCTGTCGCGCCGGCGCACCGCCGGGCGGGCCACGGCCGGGCCCTCGTCGCGGCCGTCGCGGGTGACGCCGAGCGGGTCGTTGCCACGACACCGGCCGAGGCCGGTGCTATCGGGTTCTACGAGGCGCTCGGGTTCGAGGTCGAGACGCGGCTCGAGGCGTTCTACGAGTCGGGGGCGGACGCGCTACGCCTCGCTCGCCGCGAGTAGCTGGTCGGCCGTCCTGACGCGGACGCTCGTCGGCTTCTTGACGAACTCGCCGGTCGAGGCGGCGACCACCTGTCCGACACCCCGCTGTGCGGCGACGTCGAGGACGCGCTGGGAGAGTTCGCCGTCGAGGACGACCGCCGCGGGCGGCTCCTCGGCGTCCGCCACGAGGTCAAACGCCTCGTCGGTCTCTCCCTCCCGGACCGTCCGGAACTCCCCGTCGAGCAGCCTGGCGCGGGCCGACTCGCCCCCGATGACGTCCCGGACGTGCCCCGGAAGCGTCTCGGGCGTGCCCGCGCCGTCGTCGGCTTCGCCGTCCTCGCCGTCCTCGCCGCCGGCGTCCGCAGCCGTCGCGTTCGTCGCTTCCGTCGACCCGCCGTCGGACGGGTCGGTGGCCGAACCGGACGTCGTGCCGTCCCCTGCCTCGCCGGACTCCGAGCGGCCGTCGGGAGCGGACGCTGCGGCGTCCTCGGGCCCCGAGCCCTCGGCGGGTACGGCAGCCCCGGGGCCGTCGCTCGAGACGGCCTCGGTCGGACTCTCGAGTTCCGAGACGCTTTCGTACGGCACCTTCTCCCTGAGCGCGGCCATCACCCCCCGGCGGGCGAGGTCCTCGACGCAGCGTCCTTCGGGGGCGAAGGCGACGTAGTCGACCGTCCCGACCTGCGAGAGCTCCTTGAGGATGAGTTCGCCGCCGCGGTCGCCGTCGAGGAACGCGGTCACGGTCCGCTCGGACGTCAGGTCCGCGACCGCTGCCGGGACGTCGGTCCCCTCGACGGCGACGGCGTTCTTGATACCGTATCGGAGCAGCGTCAGCACGTCGGCCCGCCCCTCGACGACGACGATGGCGTCGGAGTCGACGACGTTGGGGCCGGCGGGGAGGCCCTCGTACTCGGTGATGTCCCCGACGCGCACCGCCTCGCGGACCTCCTCGACGAGGTCGCGGCTCGAGCGCATCGACTCGTCGAACGCCTCCGTCAGCAGCGCCTTCGCCCGCTCGACGACCTCGCGCCGCTTTGCGGCCCGGACGTCCTCGATGCGCCGGACCTCGATGGTCGACCGGCAGGGACCGACCCGGTCGATGGTCTCAAGCGCCGCCCCGAGGATGGCCGTCTCGACCTGGTCGAGGCTCGTCGCGATGGTGATGCGACCGAACGACTGGCCGTTCTCCGAGTCTATCTCGACGTCGATGCGGCCGACCTTCGAGGAGTCCTGCAGCTCACGGAGGTCCAGTTCGTCGCCGAGGAGGCCTTCGGTCTGTCCGAAGACCGCCCCCACGACGTCCGAGCGTTCGACGACTCCGTCCGTCGTGATGTCCGCGTGAACGAGGTATTTTGCCGTGTCTTGCATTGGTGAACTGCCCGTCGCCGGGCGTGAATCGTGATGATGATTCCATGAGTGTCCCCATGGGCATGTAAAATACGCCGAGCGACGCACATAAACCATGCGAACCGTTGGCGAGGTGTGGCCGCTTATGTGGGCGGCGGCCGACGGACAGGTATGGGAATCGAAGTGGACGACGTCGACCCGGCAGCGTTCCTCGAGGACGTCGAAATGCGGGTCGGCGAGGTGACAGCGGCGGAGCCGTTCCCCGAGGCGCGCAAGGACCTCTACAGGCTCGAGGTGGACTTCGGGAGCGAGACGCGACGGTCGGCGGCGGGGCTGACCGACAACTACGCCCCCGACGAACTCGTCGGCCGCCAGGTCGTCGCCGTCGTCAACCTCGGGACCGTCTCGGTCGCCGGCTTCGAGAGCCAGTGTCTCGTCACCGGCGTCGACGATGCAAACGGGGACGTGGTCCACCTCCAGCCCGAACGTCCCGTGCCGAACGGGACCCGCGTCTACTGAACCGAAGAGAATTCTTCTTCGAACCGAGTTGATGTTGGTCAATAGCAAGACTTAGACCGCTCCGGATAGAAAGCACGACCAACGATGGTGTCGAGAGCGGAACGATACGGCTGGGTCGCCGCCTTCGCGCTGGTGGTTACGTTCGCCGTCCCGTGGTTTCTCTGGGGCGACGGCAGGACCGCACTCGGACTGCCGCTGTGGCTCTGGTGGCACGTCGGCTGGATGTGCCTGGCGGCCGTCGTCTTCCGGCTGTTCACGAAGCGCGCCTGGAACGCCGGCGTCGGAGGGGTGGCGTAGATGGTCGCGCTGGAACTCGCCGTCGTCGGCGCCTACCTCGTCCTCGCGCTGGCCGTCGGCCTGGTGGCCTACCGGCTGACGGAGAACACCGCCGAGGACTACTACCTCGCGTCCCGCTCGCTCGGGACCATCGTCCTGCTGTTCACGACGTTCGCGACGCTGCTTTCGGCCTTCACCTTCTTCGGCGGGCCGACCCTGGCGTACAACGCCGGCCCGGAGTGGATACTCGTGATGGGGCTGATGGACGGCGTTCTCTTCGCCGTCCTCTGGTACGTGGTCGGCTACAGGCAGTGGCTCGTCGGCCGCCGGGAGGGGTACGTCACGCTCGGCGAGATGCTGGGCGACCGGTTCGGCTCGCCCGGCCTGCGTGTGCTCGTGGCCGGCGTCTCGCTGTTCTGGCTGGTGCCGTACGTGATGCTCCAGCAGCGGGGCGCCGGCCAGGCCGTCGTCGGCCTCACCGACGGCACGGTTCCCTACTGGGTCGGCGCCGGCGGCATCACGCTGTTCATGATCCTCTACGTCGTCGCCAGCGGGATGCGGGGCGTCGCCTGGACCGACACCCTGCAGGGCGTCTTCATGCTCGTGCTGATCTGGGGCGCGCTGGCGTGGATTCTCGCGGTCGTCGGCGGCCCGACGGCCGCGACGGCGGCGCTGACCGAGAGCAACCCCGAGTTCCTCGCGCTGGGGGGCGGCCTCTACTCGCCGCAGTTCGTCATCGGGACCGCCGTCTACATCGCCTTCGGCGTCACGATGTTCCCGCAGATCAACCAGCGGTTCTTCGCCGCCGATTCCGAGGCGGTGCTCAAGCGGACGTTCTCGCTTTGGCCCGTCCTCGTCCTCCTGCTGTTCGTGCCGGCGTTCATGCTCGGCACGTGGGCGGCCGGCCTCGGCGTCGTCGTCCCCGAGGGCGGCAACGTCATCCCGGCGGCCCTCCGGGAGTTCACGCCGGCGTGGTTCGCGGCGCTGGTCATCGCCGGCGCGCTGGCGGCGATGATGTCCTCCAGCGACTCGATGCTGCTGTCGGGGTCGTCGTACTTCACCCGCGACGTCTACGAGCCGCTCGTCGGCGAGGCCGACCGCGAGGCGCTGCTCGGCCGCGCGGTCGTCGTCGGCTTCGCGCTCGTTGCCTTCGTGCTCTCGCTCACAGCTACCCGCAGCATCGTCGAAATCGGCAACACGGCGTTCGGCGGCTTCGCGCAGCTGGCGATTCCGGTCATCGCGGCGCTGTACTGGCCACGGACCACCCGGACCGGGATGCTCGTCGCCGTCGCCGGCTCGCAGGCGTTCTACGTCGGCAACCTCGCCGCCGTCATCCTCGGGCTCTTCGACGGCATGGGTGCGGTCGGCGCGGCCTACTACCTCGGCTGGCACCCCGGCATCCCGGGGATGCTGCTGTCGCTCGTGCTCGTCGTCGGCGTCTCGGCGGTCACCTCGCGGTCGCCCGGCGAGGACGCCGAGCGGTTCGCCGTCCGGCGGGCGGATTGAGGATACCGCTTCCCCGGACGCTACCTTCTTAGACGTGGAGCTCGTATCTTTAAGTAGTGTCCGAAAACGACCGCGCCGGAGCCGTCTCGCAGGGACTCGCCCGGGTCGGGCTCGGCGACGTGAATCCGTGGGTCTTCCTCGCGCACGCCGTCGTGGCCCTGGGGGCGTTCGGCCTCGGAACCGTCGGACTCCTCGAGGGTGCGGGCCTGGGCGCGGTCCCGCTCTTCGGCGTCGGACTCTTGATACTCATCCTCGGCCGGTACGCCGGCCGCGTCGCGGCCCGACGATGACGGAACCGACAGCACGACCCGACACACGAACCAACCACATCCCATGACAGCAATCCCATCGGAGGACTGGCCGGCGCTGGTAGCCGCCGCACTCGTACTGCTCGTCGGAAACGCCGTCACCTACCTGAACGGCTGGGTCATCCACACGAGCATCGTGTTCGCGCCGCTCGCGGTCGTCGCCTTCGGCGCCGTCCGGTACGCCCTCCACGGGACCGTGATGCCCGAGCCGCTGGTCGACTCCTGAGATGTCACGACGCACGCGTGCGGTGGCGACGGTCTCCGACGCGACGGACCGCCTCGGGCTGGCGCCGGACGTCGCCGACGCGCTCGAGACGGACGCCGGCGGCGCCGTTCGCGTGCTCGACGGCGCCGGCGGACGGACGGTCCGGCGAGCCGAGCCCGACGACGCCCTCGATACGGGGACCGTCCGGCTCGGGGCCGGAACCGGCGACCGGCTCGACGTCGAGTCCAGCGACGTGGTCCTCCTGGAGCCGGCGT
>PXQM01000112.1:3320-3953 GCA_003021325.1 Halobacteriales archaeon QH_10_70_21 | reverse complement strand
GGGTGCCCGGTGCTGTCTTCGCCCCACTCTCCTTCGTAGGTCGGTGCCGGCTTCCCTTCGGCTTCGCGGAGCACGTCGATTGCGGTTGTGGAAAACTGACCGGCCAACAGCGAAGTCATTGGCGGACTCCCCTGAAACGGGTTGGGGTCCATCTCTTCCGTTTCCGGGCGGGGTACCGGGGCGTTATCTCGTTCTTCCGGCGGCGTCCAGGTTGGTAGGTCTTCCAGGTTGTCGGCTCCAATTCCAAGCCTTGCAACGCGGGCGCCGCCGGCTTCGAGGCGAAGCTCGCGACGTGGCTGCTCGGCGTGGAGGCGACGCCGCCCGCGGCGCTGGGCGAACTGGACGGCAGCCTCGACAGCTCCGAGGCGCTGCTCGACGCGACCAAGCGGCTGCTCACCGACGCGACCACCTGGACGGGCCTCCTGCTCGTCGCGCTGAAGTTCGTCTTCGGCCTCGTGGCGCTCGTCGCCGTCGTCACGGCCGGCGCCCTCGCCGCGTCGCTGCTGTTCGCGCCGCTGCTCTACGACGCGGCCGGCGTGACGTACAACACCGGTCCCTACGTCCTGGACACGCTCGCGGAGGCGCTCGCGGCCTCGGGGGTCGGCGTGCTCGTGACGCTGGTCTCGCTGCACG
>PXQM01000112.1:0-3291 GCA_003021325.1 Halobacteriales archaeon QH_10_70_21 | reverse complement strand
CCCCGCCACTCGCGACCCGCCCCCGACGACGCAGGCCCTCCTTTCAGCTTGCCCCTCCCCTGCGGGTGCCTCACCCCGCCCGGCGTCGCCGCGTTCGTCGGCTTCGCAGGCTCGTGTCGGTGCGCCGACGTGCAGTACGGAGCGGCGAGCACCGGCTCGACCCGAACCGCTCCTCATACTGCCGGCTGTAATTACGTGCATATGTGTTCCGGCTGTTCGACGGCAGTGGGTCTGATACTGCCGGACGTAACTATCTAAATCGCGGTCCAGTCTACGGTCGCTCTCTACCGGAGCCTTGGGCCTGCAACGATTCAGCTGTTCACGAAATTACGTCCAGCAGTATGAGAACCCCGGATTCCAGCACCCCCGCTCCAGATAGTTACAGCCGGCAGTATCACTCCTCGCCGGACCCGTAGTGCTCGCCGGCGGCGGCCGGGAGGCGGGTGCGGCCGACCAGCGCGAGCACGACGATGACCACCACGAACGGCGTGATACGTATCAGCGGGTCGGGGACGCCGATGTCGGCCAGCTGGAGCGGGTTCTGGACGGCCTGGAGCCCGGCGAAAAGCAGCGTCGAGAGGAACGCCCCGACGGGGTTGTAGTTGCCGAAGAGGTACGCGACGATGGCGATGAAGCCCTTGCCGTTGACCATGGTGGCGCCGTTGCCGGTGAACTGGCCCAGCCCCATCGAGAGGGCGGCGCCGCCGAGCCCCGACAGGACGCCCGAGAGGAGCACGGCCGCGTACCGCACCCGGGCGACGCTGACGCCGGCGGTGTCGAGGGCCTTGGGGCTCTCGCCGCTGGCCTGCACCCACCGGCCGAACTTCGTCCGGTAGAGGACGTACCACGACAGTGCGACGGCGAGGAACATCAGGTAGACGGACAGCGAGGAGGCGAGCAGCACCTCCGCGACGAACAGCACCACGTCCCCGATGACGCCGAAGGGGGCGATTCGTTCGGGGAGTTCGCCGGCGGTCGGCAGGACGCCGACCAGTTCCGGGAGGGTCGGCACCGTGGCGACGCTGTCGGTGTTCGGCGCGCCGTAGATGACCTGGGCGGCGAACGGCGCGAGGCCGAGCGCGATGAGCCAGACGGCGAGGCCGGCGATGATCTGGTCGGCGCGGAACTCGATACAGACCACCGCGAACAGGCCGGCGAGACCCGTGCTCGCGAGAACGGCCGCGAGGAACGCGACCGGGAGGCTCCCGACCACGTCCATCACGTAGACGGCGGTGAACGCCGAGATGATGAGCAGTCCCTCGAGCCCGATGTTGATGACGCCGCTCTTCTCGGCGAAGATGCCGCCCAGCGCCGCCAGCGCGATGGGGACCGAGAGCCGCAGCGCCGAGGTGACCGTCCCGGCCGCGAAGACGGAACGGGCGAGAGTGCCGCCCAGCGAGTCGGGGAACAGCACCCCGTAGACGCCGAGCGAGACGAGGACGGCGACCGTCGCGGCCGCGATGCTCCCTCGCCGGCCGATGTCGACGCCGATTCCGTCGCTCGCGGTCGACCCGCTCATCGGTCATCACCCGACCCGTCGCCGGCTCCGTCGACGCCCGCGGTGCCGCCGTCGGCGGCGACCGCCTCGCTGCGCGTCCGGTCGCGGGAGAGCGTGCGCTGCCCGAGCAGCCGGAAGAACTCCGGCATGGCGACGAACAGGATGATGAGCCCGCGGAGGACGCCGACCAGCTGCGGCGGGACGTCGGTGGCGAAATCATGAGCACGTAGACGGCGCCGCCGATTCCGCCGAGGGCACCGGAGAGTGCCATGCTCGCGACCACCGTCCGCTTCGCGTCGACGCCGCCGTACTCGGCGGCCGGCGGCTGGATGCCGCTCGCCCTGAGGTCGTAGCCGAAGACCGTCCGGCGCAGCAGGGCGTAGACGCCGCCGGCGGCGACGAGGCCGAACAGCAGCGCCAGCACCGAGAAGCCGAACTGCGAGTCGAAAAGCAGCGGCGGGAACAGGGCGTACTCCGGCAGTGGCACGGTCTGGTTGGCGGGGCTGTTGGGGTCCTTGAACACCGCCCGGACGAGGTAGAGGGCGACGCCGCTGGCGACGAAGTTCAGCATGATGGTGGTGACGACCTCGTTGGCGTCGGCGTAGGCCTTCAGCGCGCCCGGAATCGCGCCGTAGAGCCCGCCGAAGACGCCCCCGACGACGATTCCGAACGGGATGAGCAGGATGGTCCCGACGAGCCCGGAGACCAGCGCCGAGGCCCACAGCACGCAGAGCGCGGTCGCGAGCGCCCCGACGACGAGCTGGCCCTGGGTGCCGATGTTGAAGACGCCGGCCCGGAACGCCAGCGCGACCGAGAGGCCGGTGAACACCAGCACCGACGTCTCCCGGAGCGTCGCGGCCATCTGGCCGTTGAGCGGGTCCCAGCCGGGGCTGAGCGGGTCACCGAGCGCGCCGAGGAAGAGCCGGTCGAACACCGCGACCGGGTCGTAGCAGAAGCCGACACGGAACAGCTGTGGAGCGCCGAACGGCTGCGGGTTCGCGAGGACGAACGCGGCCTGCTCGCAGGTCGTCGTGCGGCCGGCGACCAGGACGATCACCACGCCGACGAGAACCGACGCCACGAGCGAGGCGAGGCTGATGAGCGCCCGCTCGACCGCCGAGGCCGCAACGAGCCGCTCGAGGGCGTCCAGTCCCCGGTCCCGGAGGCTCACTCGTTGGCCCCTCCTTTCGTCCCGGTGACATGCCTCGGGTCGCCGTCCGCCGCCGCGTCGTCGGGGTGCTCGCCGGCCATCAGCAGCCCGAGCTCCTCCTCGGTCACGTCGTCGGGGTCGACGACGTCGACGAACTCGCCCTCGTAGATGACGGCCAGCCGGTCGGACAGCGAGCGGACCTCCTCGAGCTTCGAGGAGACCAGCAGCGTACAGACGTCCTGCGAGCGCAGCGACAGCAGCCGGTCGTGGATGAACTCGATGGAGCCGACGTCGACACCCCGGGTGGGGTGGGCGGCGACCAGCAGGTCCGGGTCGCGCTCGAGTTCCCGGCCGACGACGAACTTCTGCTGGTTGCCGCCGGAGAGCGACTCGGCGGTCGCGGTCGGGTCCGGCGGCCGGACGTCGTACTCGGCGACGACCGAGTCGGCGTGGTCGTCCGCCCGGTCCCAGTCGATGCGGCCGCGCGAGGCGAACGGCGGGGCGTGCTGGCCGCCCAGCACCCCGTTCTCGACGAGGTCGAACGCCATCACGAGCCCCCGCTCCTGGCGGTCCTCGGGGACGTACGAGAGGCCGGCGTCGATGCGGTCCCGGCGGGAGTCGTCGGTCACGTCGCGGTCGTCGA
>PXQM01000111.1 GCA_003021325.1 Halobacteriales archaeon QH_10_70_21 | reverse complement strand
ACGCTATGACGAGCGGGGAGGGAGACGGCAGCACTGCGGCCGACGACGGCGGCGACCCGGCCTGGCGGACGACCGAGCTGACGACCGTCCGCGGCGAGGAGACGTTCACCGTCGACGGGCTGGAGCCGCCGGTCGTCGTCCAGTCGTTCGCGGTGTGGTGCCCGAAGTGCGAACGGCAGTCCGAGGCGCTCGCGAGACTCGGCGGGGAGGCGACGGTCGTCGGGCTCAACACCGACCCGAACGAGGACACCGGGAAGGTCCGCCAGCACGCCGAGGACAACGGCTTCGAGTGGCGGTTCGCCGTCGCGCCGACCGATATGACCGATTCGCTCGTCGACGCGTTCGGGACGACGGTCACCAACGCGCCGAGTACGCCGCTGATCGTCGCCTGCGGAGACGGCACCGGGGAGTTCGACGCCGGTGGCGTCCGGAGCGCCGACGAGGTCCGGTCGATGGCGGACGGGTGCTGACGTGAGCCTGCTCTCGGAGACCGTCACGTCGTTCACGCTCGGGCTGGCGACGCCGCTGTCGGCGGTCTGCGTCGTTCCGCTGTACCCCGGCTTCCTGGCCTTCCTCTCGAACCAGGACGAGGACGCCCCCGGCATCGCCACCCTCGGCGTGCTGGTCGCGCTCGGCGTGGTCGCGTTCATGACCGCCGTCGGCCTCCTGTTCACGACGGTCCTCGAGACGTCGCTGACGGCCGTCGTCGAGGCGGTGTCGCCGCCCGCCTTCGGCCTGCTCGCCGTCCTGGGCGTGGCGCTTCTGCTCGATTTGCACCCGCAGTCCCGGCTGCCGACCGTGGAGCCGCCGCAGACGCAGTACCCGTCGCTGTCGGCGTTCGCCTACGGCGGCTTCTTCGGCGCCATCGTCCTGCCGTGCAACCCCGGGTTCATATCGGTGTTCTTCGCCCGCGCGTTCCTGTTCAGCGACCCCGTGACGAGCATGGCGAACTTCCTCGCGTTCGGCGTCGGTATGGGGACGCCGCTGCTCGCGTTCGCGTTCGTCTCCGAGCCGTGGCGGGACCGCGTGCTCGGCGTCCTGACCGGCAACCGCCGGGCGGTCAACGCCGTCACCGGCGCCGTCCTCCTCGGCATCTCGCTGTACTACCTGCTGTTCGTCTTCGGGGTGGCCGGGTCGCCGGCGTGAGATTTCCGGCAGTACCCATCCGGCCGTAGCCATCACCCGGACGAACCCCGGCCGGAAATCGTTGCCCATCGGGGTAGCATCCGCGCGAGCGAAGCGCGCGGATTGGAGCGACCCGAGCGGCCGCACAAGGAGCACGCGCGCACATCGTCCACCATTGCCGAGGGTCGCCGGAGGCGACCCTGGTGTAAAAAGTGGGCTCAGACCACCTTCAGCAGCCGGCGCTCGAACTTGCCGACGCGGACGCGCTGCCAGCCGCGGAGTTCCTCGTCGAGCTCGGGGTCGCCGGTGTCGACCCGCAGTACGCCGATGTCGTCGAGCTTCTGTTTCGAGGCGATGACCTCGATCTCGGAGCGACGGATGACCGCGGGGGAAATCTGGTCGTTGCCGCGGCCGAAGATGAACCCTTGGCCGCCGATGGGGGAGACGACGACGACGTTCCGTTCGCCGAGCGAGGCGAGGATGTCCGACTCGGCGGCGTCGGCGGCGAGGACCTCGCCGTCCCGCCAGGCGTCGACACCGAGCGGCGAGCCGTTGAACCCGAGTTCGGTCTTGACGGCGTCGACCGTCGAGCCGGGACCGAGAACGTAGGTCGCGTCGTCCTCGCGGACGTCGCCGGCGACGGCCTCGGCGAGCGCCTCGACGGTGCCGCCGCCGATCTGCTTCGAGGACTGTACCTCGTCGCCGACCGGCACCTCCGCCAGCGCCTTCAGTTCGGTCGTGACGTCGCCGCCCCGGTAGGCGTCCTCGTCGATGTCGTTGACCTCGCGGGTCTCGGTGCGGTCGAAGGTCGCGGCGATGCGGCCGGCGGCCCGCGGGGTGACGGCGAAGACCGACGAGTAGACCTTCACGCCGCCGGGGACCCCGAGGATCGGAACCTCGGCGTCCTCGGCCTCGAGCGTCTCGGCGACGTCGACGGCGGTGCCGTCACCGCCGACGAAGAGGATGAGGTCGACCGCAGCCTCGAGGAGCCGGCGGACGGCCGCCCTGGTGTCGGCGGCGGTGGTCTCCTCGCTCGCCGGGGACCCGACGACGGTCGGCTCGAAGCCGGCGGCGACGGCCTCCTCCTCGCCCATCTCGCCCCCGTAGGTGTAGAGGTCGACCTCGGCGGGCTGTTCGTTGAGGTGCTCCAGCGCCGCCCGGGCCCGCGAGGGCGAGCGCGGGTCGGCACCGCGGCGGCGCGCCTCCTCGACCTTGTTGTCGGTGCCCTTCAGCCCGACCCGGCCCCCCATGCCGGCGATGGGGTTGACGACCAGCCCGATGCGTCGCATACCGGACCACGGGACGCCGCGGGCAAAAGCGGCGCGGTCCGGGCGACCGCCGGGCGAAGGGAGGCCCTCGCCGGACGCGAGCGGCGAGTGTGGCGACCCGCGAGCCGGGGCGCGCGCCGAAGGGAACGGATTAAGGGCCGCCCGGAGCTACCGGCGCGCATGTACACCGTCCTGCAGGAGGGCGTCCAGACGGGCGTCGTCGACGCCAGCGGCTGGATCGTGCTGCTGTCGAGCCTCGCGATCACCGTCGGCTGGCTCTGGTACCTCTACCGGTAGCTACGCCTCCTCGACGTTGGCCCGCAGCCACTCCAGGGCCGCCTCCAGCTCCGCCTCGTCAGGCGTCTGCAGCTTCACGCGCACGTCGTCGCCGGGGTAGCTCCCGACGGTCACGTCGAACCGCTCCTGCAGCTCCGCGAACCGTCCGACGAGCGCGCTCTCGGGCTCGTCGACGGCGACGAAGCCGACGTACCGGTCCTCGCCCTCGAACTCCCCGGCGACCGCCCCGAACATCGCCTTCATCTCGGCGGGGACGCCGGGCAGGACGTAGACGTTCTCGACGACGCAGCCCGGCGCGACGCCCTCGACGTTGTGGAGCGGGCGCGCGCCCTCGGGGATGTCGGCGGTCCCCTCTGCGAGGTCCTCGCGGGCGTAGCCGCCCTCGGACTCGAGCCGTTCGAGGACGGCCTCGTTCTCGGCGAGCGGGCGCCCGACCGCTGCGGCGACGCCGGCCATCGTCACGTCGTCGTGGGTGGGACCGAGACCGCCGGTGACGACGACGGCGTCGTGGTCGGCGCGGTACTCGTTGACCGTCCGGGCGATGTCGGCCACGCGGTCGGGGACGACGGTGACCCGCTCGACGTCCACGCCGCGCTCCGTGAGGCGTTCGCCCAGCCAGGCGGCGTTCGTGTTGACGGTGTCGCCGGCCAGCAGCTCGTCGCCGACGCACACCAGCGCGACGTCCATGGGAAACGCTCGTGCCGACGCCGTGTAAACGGCACGGCTCGGGACGGGTCGAGTCGGGTCGAGCCGGCGGTGCCGCGGCCCGCCGCCGGCCAGCTGCTTTCGGTCCGTCTCAGGGTTCGGTCGCCGCCCCGGTCGGGGTGGCCTCGAGCCACGCCTCCAGGTCGTCCTCGTGGGCCTCCCAGTCGGCGAGTATCGCCTCGTACTCCGCCCGCGCGGCGTCGGCACCGCGGTAGGCGGCGATCGACTTCAGGCGGTTCGTCATCGCCTTTCGGCACGCGGCCGTCTCGTCGTACCAGTCGTACCCGCACTGGACGAGCTGGTCGTGCATCGCCGTCCAGAAGCCGATTCCCTTCGGATTCGCCTCGCCGCCCTCGCCCACTGCCGGCATGGGGTCGTCGAACTCGCGGAGGACCGCCAGCGAGAACCGGGAGACGATGGGTTTGACCCGGTACTCCCACTCGCCGCCGCGGTCGCCCTTCGCGTCCCGTTGCTGGGCCAGGAGGCTGTCGTAGCCCTCGGCCTCGTACCGACGGAGCCGCCAGTCGGTGAGGCCCGCAAACTGCTGCCAGCGGTCCGATTCGGCTTCGACGAGTGCGTCCGGGTCGCCCTCGAAGACGAGCCGGACGAGGCCACCCTGGGGGCCCCAGTCGTAGTCGGCGAACTGTCGGTACGACCAGAACCAGCCCGTCTCCCAGTGGTCGCTCGACTCGAATCGGTCCCACGCTCCGGCGAGGTACTCCCGGAGGAACCGCAGCTCGTCGCCGGGCGACGCGAAGGTGAACTCGATGGTTGCACCGGCCATACCGGCGGGGACGGCGGCTCGGTGATATACTTTCCGTGGCCCGCCCGACCCGCCGTGGCGGCCGGCCTCGGGGGTGTCCCGGTCAGCCCATCCCGGGCGGGGGGTCGCGGCCGTCGTCGTCGATGTCGATGCCCTCGGCCTTGCGGCGCTTCTTCGCCTGCTGGACCTGCAGGTAGTAGTAGCCGAGCCCGAAGAGGCCGATTGCGACGCCGACGAGCGCGAGGCCGCCGAACAGCACCAGGTCGCGCTCGAGGTACCACCGGACGACGAGAACCGAGGTGTCGACCTCCTCCCACAGGATGTGGACGCGGCCGTCGACGGTCCGGCGGTCGTCGTTCGACGGCTGGACCTGCGAGAGCAGCGGCAGCGAGGCGTCGGTGTCGGGCGGCAGGACGAGCTCGAAGCTACCGTTTACGGGCGGCCTGATGGCGAGCTCCTTGCCCTCCTTCGGCGCGGTGAAGGCGAGCTGGCCCGCCTCGGCCGGCAGCTCGACCACCGTCCGGTCGCCCGTGGTCTCGACCCCGAGGGTGTCGACGGGCTCGGTCGTTCCGTTGGGGTAGACGCGGCTCGCGTTGGTCGCGTTGGCGTCCGCGTAGCGGACGATGGTCCCGTTCGGGAACCGCGAGGAGTCGGCGTACCGGAACTGGAGGGCGCGTATCTCCAGCGGTTGCTCGACGGTGAGCGAGTCGGTGGTGTACAGCTCGATCGACTCGTTGCCCTCGGCCTTCGAGACGTTGTAGACCGCAGTGTAGTTGTCCTGGTTGACGACGATGTAGGCGTCGCGGTCGGTGTCGAACGTGTAGTTGGCGTCCGTCGCGAGGTCCTCGGCGCTGGCGGCGTCGTCGCCGAACGGCGACGAACAGCCCGCCAGACCCAGGAGGACGACGACGGCGGCGGCGGCGATGAGGCGGCGGTTCATATCAGGGGACGACTGCGAGCAGTTCCGACCGGAGGTGCGGGCCGATGTCGGCCAGCAGC
Source organism: Halobacteriales archaeon QH_10_70_21 (assembly GCA_003021325.1). Next base: position 1,430 of record PXQM01000111.1, on the reverse strand, counting down.
CCCGGCGCGTCGGTTCCCTCGCGGCAGACGATGCTCTGCTCCAGCAGACCGAGCCGCTCGACGGTGACGATGTCGTCGGCGTGGCCGGCGCGGTTGACCGTCGCGCGGACCTCCGCCCGCGTGGCGCTGTTGACGTTCACGCGGTCGGTCCCCCGGGTCCAGTCGTAGAGGCGGTCCCGCTCGTTGTCGGCGAGCCGCGGGGGCTCGGCCTCGCGCTCGCGGAACCGCAGGGGCAGGTGCTGGACGAGGCCGAACCGCTTGCGCACCTGGGGGGGCGAGCCGCGACCCAGCCCGAGCTCGTCGGCCGGGACGCGGACTTCCTCGCCGGCGTCGAGGACGAACCCGTCGTCGTCCCACGACTCCAGCGTCCCGACGTGGGTCCCGCCGGGCTCGCGGTGCGGGGTGACCGCCCCCCACTCCTGCTCGAGCAGGTTCCGGGCGACGGTCGCGTCCTCGCCGGTGACGGTGACGGAGGGGAACTCGTCGTTCCGGAGCCCGAGCGCGAACTCGACGTCGAGCTCCGCGAGTTCGTTGGCGACGAGCGACGAGAGCGAATCGAGCGCCCGCTGCCGGGCCTCGCCGTCGACGTAGACCTTCGTTGCCAGGACGACCATCAGGCTTCCACGCGCTCGGCGTCGACGTTCAGTTCTTCGCGAAGCTCCGCGATGCGCTCGTCCATCGCGTCGACGAGCCGCTGGTTGTCCATCGTCTCCAGCTGGGCGCCGCACTGGGGGCACTCGAAGCCGAACTCCATGGCCTCGCCGAACTCGAACCGGAGCTGGCACTGCCCACAGAGGTAGAACTCGTTGTCCCGCTCGTAGGCGCGTCGCTCCTCGAGCGCCTCGAGCAGCCGGTGCATCTCCTCCTCGAGCTGTTCGGGGATGTTCTCGTACTCGAAGGTCCACAGGTAGGTGAGCCACCCCGAGTCCTCGTCGCGCAGCCGGCGGTACGACGCGAGGTCGTTCTCGTAGAGGATGAAGAGCCCCCGGCGGACGTCGTTGAGCTCGAGCCCGAGCTCCTCCGCGAGTTCCTCGTCGGTGACCTCGCCGTCCGGCGGCGCAGCGGCGACGGGCATCCCCGTCGGACCGACCAGCTCGTGGAGGTACTTCTGAATCACGGGGTCGTTCAGCAGTTCCTCAAAAGCCATTGTGTGCAGTCAGGCCACCGACGCGTTTAAAATCTCCGAAAGCTGGAGTCGGCCGACCCGCGAGTTTACCCTTCCGCTCGGTCGAGAGGGGGACGTGGTCGACCGCAGCGCCTACGCGTTCGGAATGCGCCCCCGGTACGCCGCAGCCCTCGTCGCCGTCGTCGCCGTCGTCGAGACGGCTGCGCTCGTTCTTCTCGGGACGCTCGGCGGCGGGTCCGCCGCTGCGGACGGCAGGAGCTTCGGGCTGGTCTTCGGCGTGGTCCCCGCCGTCGCCGGCACGGTC
>PXQM01000110.1:6635-7369 GCA_003021325.1 Halobacteriales archaeon QH_10_70_21 | reverse complement strand
GGGGTACGCGATGGTCGGCGAATCGGCCGAGGGCGACTACGAGCTGGTCCACTTCGAGAAAGAGCTGGGCTGAGACTGCCGGCGGTCGGCGGTCGTCGTCGCGGTCGGGTAGGAAAGCGGCGTCGGGCGGCGCGGCGTCTCAGCTCAGGTCGAACTTCTCTGCGGCCGTCTGCATGTCCTTGTCGCCGCGCCCACAGAGGTTGACGAGCAGCGTGTCGTGGCGGTCCTCGGCGGCGAGCTTCTTCGCCAGCGCGATGGCGTGAGCCGGCTCCAGCGCCGGGATGATTCCCTCTGCGCGGCTGAGTTCCCTGAACGCTTCCAGGGCCTCCTCGTCGGGTATGCCGTGGTACTCGGCGCGGCCGAGCTCCTGCATGGCGGCGTGCTCCGGGCCGACGGCCGGGTAGTCCAGTCCCGCCGAGACCGAGTGGTTCTCCGTGTCGTCGTCGATGACCCGGGTCTTCATCCCCTGGAACACCTCGGGGTCGTCCTTCTTCGACTTCGAGAGCGGCGCGGAGTGTTCGGTGTCACTTTTGCCGCCCGGCTCGGCGCCGTAGAACATCACGTCGTCGTCCTTGAACGCGTGGAAGAGGCCGATGGCGTTCGACCCGCCGCCCACGCAGGCCACGCAGGCGTCCGGCAGGTCGCCGTGGAGCTCCTGAATCTGTTCGCGGGCCTCGTGGCCGATGACCGACTGGAACTCCCGGACCATCCGCGGGAATGGGTCGGGGCCGACC
>PXQM01000110.1:0-6603 GCA_003021325.1 Halobacteriales archaeon QH_10_70_21 | reverse complement strand
GCTGCATGTCCCGGCGGCCCATGTACACCTTCGTCGGGAGGTCGAACAGGGCGCCGACCATCGCCGTCGCGGTGCCGTGCTGGCCGGCGCCGGTCTCGGCGATGAGCCGCGTCTTGCCGGCCTCCTCCGCCAGGAGCCCCTGGCCGAGCGTGTTGTTGAGCTTGTGGGCGCCCCCGTGGAGCAGGTCCTCGTGCTTGAAGTAGATATCTGCGCCGTACTGGTCGCTGAGCGTCTCGGCGTGGTAGACCGGCGTCGGTCGGCCGCCGAAGTGCTCCAGGAGGTACCGGAACCGCTCCTGGAACTCGTCGGTCGGGACGATTTCGTCGAACGCCGTCGCGAGCTGCTCGAGCGGTTCCTCGAGCGGTTCCGGAACGTGTCTGCCGCCGTACTCCTCGAACTCGCCTGATTCTGACATGGCACACACGGCGGCCGGAGACGGCTAAAGTATACCGGTGGGTTCGAGGGCCGCAAGCGGCGAAGCCACGGTCACGGGGCACCGACCGGAGGCAGGGCGAGGAGTTCCCGGTCGGCCGGCCGAATCAGGCGGGTCGATGGTCGTACCGAAAGCGGTAGGCACCTCGGCCGCCACGTCTCGACAGTGCGCGAGTCTACCGTCGGTGTCGTCATGGTGTTCGGGGCCGCAGCGGGCTTCGGGACCATCGGCATCTTCGGCGAAATCGCGGCGGCCATCGAACTCGAGCTCGCGACGCTGTTGCCGGTCCGGTTCCTGCTTTCGACCATCGTCGTCGCGGTCCTGGCCGCTGTTCGGGGCTGGGCGCGGCCGAGAACGCGCGAGGAGTGGGGGGCGACGCTCGCTCTCGGAGTCGTCTACACCGCAATGACGCTGTTTTACTTCGTCTCGCTGCGCTATCTCACGGCCGGGCTGGCGACGGTCGTGCTCTACACGTACCCGGCCATGGTTGTTGCGCTCTCGGTGACGTTCCTCGGCGAGGCGGTCACCGGTCGGAAGCTGCTGGCACTCGTCCTGGCGATGGCCGGCGTGGGCCTCGTCGTCGGCACCGACACCGCCGGCGCCGACCCGATCGGGGTCGGGCTCGCGCTGGGAGCGGCGGCCTGCTACGCCATCTACACGACCGGCAGCCGTGGCGTCAGCGCGACGCTCGCTCCCCGGGCGCTCATGCTCGGCGTTCTGGTCGGGACGACCGCCAGCATGGCCGTCTACGGGGTCCTTGACGGCGGCCTCGGGCTACCGGTCGGCGGCGAGGAGTGGGGCGTCGTCATCGGGATGGTTGTCGTCTCGACGGTCCTCCCGCTGCTGCTGTTCTACGAGGGTGTCTCGCGGCTCGCGGCGAGCAGGGTCGGCGTCGTCAGCACCGTCGAGCCGGTGGTAACGGTGACGCTCGGTGCCGCCCTGCTCGGCGAACCGGTCACCGCGCTCGTCCTCGCCGGCGGCGCCCTGGTCCTCGGAGCGGTCGTTCTCGCCCAGCGGGGCGAGGACACCGCCCCCGACCGCGCTGCCGCCGGGTCGGTCCTCGACCGCGGGGACTGAGCGGGAGGTCCAAGTCCGGACGATGCCACGCCCGAGGGTGCCGAGAGCGGCTTTTGGCGCCCAACCGGGCGTTAGAGTGCGTTCACCCGCCCCGTCCTGGCGGCGGCCGAACGTGCCGGCTCAGAACCACACGAGGCGCCACTCGCCGTCCTCGGTGGCAACGGGCCATTCGGCGTCCGGCGTTGCCGACCGGAACGAGACCGACACGACCGCGTTCTTCTCGGCGATGTCTCGGGTCTCCGCTTCGCCGAGCGATGCCCGCAGGAGCGAGGACCGGTCGGTGAACCGCTCGTCATCGACGTTTTCGGCCACGACGGCGGTCCCGTTCACTTGCGCCGATCGACACCGGTGATTTCGAACCTGGCGCCACCGTCCGACCCTTCGGTCGCGACCACGTCCCAGCCGTGTGCCGCGGCGATCTCCTCGACGATTGCGAGGCCGAACCCTGTGCCGGACTCGGAGCTGGTGACGCCGCTCTCGAACATCCGCTCGCGTTCGTCGGCGGGGATACCCGGGCCATCGTTCTCGATGCAGAAGCCGTCCGGGCGGTCGCCGACGGTTATCGTCACGTCGTCCGGCCCGTGCTCCACGGCGTCCTCCCGAGCGTGCGAGGGAGGGCTCGTCGAACCGTGTTCGACGGCGTTCCGGAAGAGGTTCTCGAGCAACTGCTTGAGCCGCCCCGGGTCGGCCCTGACCGTCCCCGTTGCCTCGACGACCGTCTCGGCGTCCGTCGTTTCGACGGTCTCGAAGCACTCCCGACAGATGTCCGCGAGTTCGGCGTCCTCGAGGTCGGTCGCCTCCTCGCCCTCCCGCGCCAGCGTCAGCAGGTCGTCGATGAGCGACTCCATGCGCTCGAGGGCGTCGGCCGCCGCGGCCAGGTCGTCGCTGTCGTTCGAGTTCGTAGCGTACCCACTTGCTCATCACGCGGACGAGCATCCGGGCGGACTCGCTGAACGGCTCCTCGCGGGCCTCCGTCGCGGCGAAACAGAGCGTCCCGTAGAGACCGTCGTCGACGACCACCTTGCCGCCGATGTAGGAGCCGAGCTCGAAGGTCTCGTAGGCGGCGTCCTCCTCCCACCCGGCGGCGACGGCGTCCTGGATTGCGAGTAGTCCGTCGGTGTCGAGCGTCCGTCGGCAGTAGGCCTTCGAGAGAGGACAGGACTCCTCGGGCTGCAACAGCGGATGGTCACCGCGAGACTGGACGATGGTCTGGCGGCCGTCCGGCTCGCGTTCCGGCTCGATTCGCGACAGGAAGCCGTACGGAAGCTCGAGGCGCTCACAGTCGAGTTCCAGCGTGCGGTCGATTTTCTCCTCGAAGCTCAGCTCGGTGTCGGTCGTCACGTCGTAGAGGTCCCGCAGGGACCCGAGCGTCGCCTCCCGGCGCCGCTCGCGGCGCTTGCGCTCGGTGATGTCCCGGATGACGGCGGTGAACCTGTGCTCGCCGCCGATTCGGCCTCGCCGAAGGTGATTCCCAGCGGTACCTCGTGGCCGTCCGCGTGCCGCCCGGGCATCCCTATCCAGGACCAATCGAGGCCTCGTTCGCCGGTCTCGAGATACTCCTCGAGGGCCGCCTCGTGGGCGTCGCCGAACCGCTCGGGAATGACCGTCAGCAGCGAGCGACCGACCAGTTCCTCGGAGCTGTAGCCGAAGAGCTCCTCGACCGCCTCGTTGGCGTATCTGACCACGCTGTCGTCGTCGATGGTCACGACCGCCTGCTCGGTGTTGCCTGCCAGCGCACGGAACCGCGCCCGGGTCGCCTTCAGCTCCTGGCGTCGGCGTTTGCGCTCGGTGACGTCCCGGAGATACATCGAGAGCCCCTCATCGTCCGGGTACGCCCGCAGTTCGAACCAGGCGTCGTCCTCAGCGAGGCGGGCCGTCTCGGAGAAGACCTCGTCGCCCTCCATCACGTTTCGAAGCGCCTCCTCGAAACGGGAGCCCTCGAGTGCCGGCATCGTCGCCCACAGCGACCGGCCGGCTAGCTCCGCCGCGGGGTCGCCGAGAAGCCGGACAGCGGCGTCGTTGGTGCGGGCGAGACACCACTCGTCGTCCACAGCGATGAATGCCTCGCTCTCCGGGTCGAGCACCCTCTCCCGTTCGGATTCCATCTCCTCGCTCATCGTCGTCCCTGCAACGAACTCGGGGACGGCGTTTCGCCTGTAGCGAGACCGTCGCCCCGGTCCGTTTGGTGGGTTCCCGACCGAAGATTGGCGCCACGGGCGTATAAAAGCAGTTCTACGGGACAGGACGGCCACAGTTGGCGGCCGGAGTTGAGCGGCTCAGAGGCGTCTCGCTCTACCCGACTGGGCGTGGGAGGTCGTCGGTCCGCGTCAGAGGACGACGCTGTCGGACCCAGCGAGCGACGCGAGGAGGCTACCGAAGTCCTCCTCGCGGATGGGCTTCTCCACGTAAGCGTCGAAATCGACGATGCCGACCGCCGTTCTTGGGTACTCGGTCACGCGCGTGGGGTACGACCTGCCGACGGGACGCGTTCGTCCCGGTGGGGTATCGTCATCCGGACGGTCGTTCCGTCGGTCGTGTCGACCGAGAGCTTCCCGTTGAGCTTCGTGACGGCCCACTCGAGCTGCCAGAGCCCGAGCCCGGTCCCGTGCTGTAGCGGCGTCTCGCTCTCGGCGTCGATCGACGCGAGTTCGGAGTCGGGAATCCCCGGACCGTCGTCCGACACGACGACCTCGTAGCCACCGGGGACCGCCGCGACGCTAACGCTCACCGACCCGGTCGCGTACTCGGTCGCGTTCTCGACCGCGCTCCCGATGGCGGCCCGGAGGGCCCCCCAGTCGGTGACCAGCGGCGCCGCCGGCGGGCAGTCGACGGTCACCTCGAGGTCGGTGTCGACGTCTGTCAGCTCCCGGACGACGGTCGAGAGATCCCCCTCGCTTGTGCGAGCCGGGCGCGACACCAGCCGGTCGATGGAGCTGGCGGTCGCGCTCAGTGCTGCCAGCTTGTCGGCCGAGTCCAGGATGGAGTCGGCGAACTCCTCGTCGCCGCCGTCGGCCAGTGCCTCGGCGTTGCTCTTGATGACGTCGACCCTGTTGCGGAGGTTGTGCCTGAGAACGCGGTTCAGCACCTCGAGGCGCTGTTTGCGGAGCTCCCGTTCGGTCACGTCCCGCAGGCTGAGCAACGTGCCGAGCCGGCGGTCGTGCTGGTCGGTGAACGCCGTCACCTGCGGGTCGAACTTGCGGGTGCCGTCGACGGTCCCGAGTTCGACCGTCTCGGCGCTCCGGAGCCGCTCGACCGTCGACCCCACGAGTTCGTCGAACGGCCGTCCGAGCGATTCCGCTCTCGAGAGGCCGAGCTTCTCGACCGCCGTCCGGTTGACCTTGACCACCCGCCCCTCGCGGTCGATGACGAACACGAGGTCGTCGGTCTCGCGCGGGATGGCACGCTCCCCGAGCGCCCCCGCCGCGGGCGTCGACTCGAACAGGTCGTTTCTGAAGACCGCCGCCGGCAGCACGACGGCAGGCGTCGCGAAGGCGGCCGCGTACACGACGAACGAGACGGGAGCGTCGATGACCTGGGCACTGATGAGATTGATGAGCAGGAGCGGCGCGATCTCCGCGACGGTCAGGAGGACGCCCTGGACGGTCGAAAGGTGGCCGTACTCGTAGCTCGTCCGCAACAGCAGGTAGCTGCTCAACGTCGCGAGGCCAATCACGTGCAGGAGCGTGACGGTACCCAGAAGCTGCATCACGATGCGTGCATCCGTGTATCCGATGGCCTCCATCAGGAACAGGGCCGGTATCCCGGTCGCAGGAGCGGCGAGCGCGACGACGGTCCGCGGCCGAATCCGGGTGAACCGTCCGGTGTACTGGAGTGCGAATATCGCCCACGGAACCGCCGCGACGATCCACCCGATGAAGCCGATCTCGACGTACAGCGGGAGGTCGTCGGGAGGGATTTCCACCTGCAGGGTCACGACGACCCCGCCGACGATGCCGCAGACCCCGAACAGGGTCGTCGCGACCGCGAACGGCAGCACGCCCGGTTCGTTCCATCGCCGGTAGCAGTAGAGGCCGAGCCAGCAGAGCACGACGCCTGAGACCACCGCGACACCCAGCGGTGCGTTTGCCGGCGTCAGGACCATGGCGGTCTATTTCCGCCGGCGTTCATAAGCGTGCCCCAACCCGATGACCGAACGGGGGACGCGCTACGGAGTTCGTGACGGTCACCGTGGGTGAAGCACGCCTGATCTGCTCCGGCGGTGTTCGCCGGCGGTCGCCCGGACAGCTCCGCAGACCGGGGCGAGCGGGGCGCAGCAGGCGCCGAGCGGACGCGACTGCTCGCGTCGGCGGTCATCGGGAATCAATCGCCCGCGCCGGCAGACCAGTCGGTCGCGGATCCGCCGGTTCCAGGGGTCGCCTCCTCGGTCCGTACTTGTACACTCGCGTTGCAGTCACCGTCGCGGAACTCGACGGCGATCCGTTCGACGACCGCGTGGAACTGCTTGCAGTGGTGGCCGTCTGCGTCGGCGCGGAGCGTCGTCTCGACGAGGCCGGCCTCCCGGAGTTCTTCGAGGCGCCTGTAGGCCGTCGCCTTCGACACGTCCGCGGCGTCGACGACCTGACTGACGATGCGGGCTTGCTCGACGGTCGCACCGAGAACCCGGCGCGTGTACTCATCGCCGAGGAGGTCCAGGACGCGGTACATCGGGACCGTCCGCGTCCGTTGGCCGGTCGTCTCGCCTGGCGCGTCCGGCGGGTCTGGCGATTCTGGAGGGTCGAAGCGTGCTCGGTGTCGGCTCGCCATACCCGTCCGAACGGGCGACCCCCACCCGGAACCACCGGCTAGCTATCCGGACCGGCGTTCGAACGGCATCTAGGAGTGAAGACCGGCCCAGTAGGCCGGGGTGAGCGGGCGGGTCGACAACGCTCCGGGAGTCCAGCAGTTAGTATAAACGTTTTGTCGGGGTTCGCCAGGTAGTGTTCAGAGAAGCGTTTCAGAGAAAGCCCTCGCATTCTCGGCTCCCGCGACTCGCTGTCGGTCAAGAGAGCGAGGCTCTCTCGTGATGACGAACGACGCGTCGCGTCTTTCGAACCACGCTCCTCGGTCGCTTCGCTTCCTGTGGTGTCCTCGCG
>PXQM01000109.1:14722-17163 GCA_003021325.1 Halobacteriales archaeon QH_10_70_21 | reverse complement strand
GACCTCCTCGAGTCGTTCGCCCCGCCGAGCGGGCGCGCCTGGCGGTCGACCCGGGGCGAGGTCCCCGAGCGCGTCTCCAGCCCCCACGGCGACGCGACCGTCACGTACGACGACCACGGCGTCCCGCACGTCGAGGCCGACGCCGAGCCGGCGGCCTACTACGCGGTCGGCTTCGTCCAGGCGGCCGACCGGCTCTTCGAGATGGACCTCGTCAGGCGGCTGATGGACGGGCGCCTCGCGGCGGCGGTCGGCGCGCGGGCCCTCGACTCCGACCGGTTCAACGCGAAGATGGACTTCAGGGGGGCCGCCGAGGCGTCCGCCGAGGCGCTGGAGGGCACCCGAACGGAGATGCTCACCGGGGCGTTCGCCGACGGCGTCAACGCCTACATCGAGTCGGGGCCCGACCCGCTGGAGTTCGCGCTCGCGGGCTACGGGGCCCGCGAGTGGGAGCCACTCGACAGCCTGCTCGTCGGGACCCGGATATCCTGGGGTCTGACGGGCAGCTTCCGGGCGCTCCGCCGGGAGGTGCTCGGCGCAGCACTCGGCGACGACTACCGCCGGCTCTACGAGACGCCGTTCGACCACGGCGCCCCCATCGTCCGCGAGGGGACGAGCGGGACGGTGTCGGGCGCCGGCGGGGGCGGGGACCGCGGACGCCGCCCGGGCGTCGACCCGGCGTTCGCCGACTGGCTGTCGACCCACGAGCCGCCGCCGCGGTGGGGGTCGAACCACTGGGCGGTCGGCGGCGAGCACACCGAAAGCGGGTCGCCCGTCCTCGCGTACGACCCCCACCTGCCGCTGATGGCGCCGCCGGTCTGGTACGAACAGCGGATCACGGTCGGCGACGTCGACGTCCGCGGGGCGACGTTCCCCGGCATTCCGTTCGTCATCGTCGGGGAGAACCGCCACGGCGCCTGGGGATTCACCAACGTCGGCGCCGACGTCGTCGACCACTACACCTACGAGACCGACGGCGACGAGTATCGGTACGCAGGCGAGTGGCGCGAGTTCGACGCCGAGACGCGGACCATCGAGGTGGCCGACGGCGAGGACCGCGAGGTCGAGGTCCGCAAGACCGTCCACGGCGCCTTCCTCGACCGGGAAATCGACGGCGAGACGCGCCACGTCGGCGTCGCCTGGACCGGGATGAGCGACACGCGGGAATCGGAGGCCATCTACGAGTTCTCGAAGGCCACGAACGCCGACGAGTACCGCGAGGCGCTCCGGGGGATGCAGGTCCCCACGCAGAACGCGCTGTACGTCGACGACGACGAGATACTCTACCAGATGACGGGGCGGATTCCGCTCCGGCGGAACGGCGACGGCGAGGTGATTCGCGGCGACCGCGTCTTCGACGGGTCGGCCGGTGAGGCCGAGTGGGCGGGGTTCGAGCCGTTCGGGCGGTCCGACTGGGACGCCGGCGGGTTCGTCCCGTTCGAGGAGAAACCCGCCGTCCGGGACCCGGAGTACATCGGGACCGCCAACCAGCGGCCGGTCGACGACCCGACCTACCCCATCGGCCAGGAGTACGCCTCCGGCTTCCGCGGCCTGCGCATCTACGAGCGGCTTGACCGCCGGGTCGAGGGCGGCGCTCCCGTCGACGTGGAGTTCATGCGGTCGCTGCAGAACGACACCCTCGACGTCCGGGGCCGCGAACTCGTGCCGGCGATACTCGACGCGGGCGACCGGATGGACGCGGCAGCCGACCCGTGGCTCGAGGCGCTCGCCGACTGGGACTACCGGATGGACCGGGACTCGGAGGCGGCGCTCGTCTTCGACCGCTTCTACGAGCGGGTCCGGGAGGCGACCTGGGGTGACGACTTCGAGGCGCTCGGCCTCGACGAGGGCTGGTGGCCACAGGAGTGGACGCTGGTGACCCTGCCCGACGACGACCCCTTCTTCGACGGCGACCGAACCGGCGTCATCGTCGAGGCGTTCGAGGCCGCGGTCGAGGAACTCGAGGCCGGCGACGCGACCGTCTACGGCGACGACCACCGGACGGCCATCGACCATCCGTTCGGCGGCCAGGTGTCGGCGCTGAACTACCCGCGTTACCCGACCGACGGGACCGCGTTCACCGTCTTCAACGTCCACGACGACGCCGGGGCGGGCAGCAGCTGGCGACAGATATCGCCGATGGGCGGCCCGTCGCTGTCGGTCATCCCCGGCGGCCAGGGCGGGTCGTACTTCTCGGAGCACTACGACGACCAGCTCCGGACCTGGGCGGACGGGGAGTACAAGCCGATGGCCTTCGAGACGCCCGCCGAGGGCGACACCATCGCCTTCCGGGAGGCGGACGAATGAGCGGCCCGGAGGTCGGCGGCGGGGCGTCGCCGACGCCGACCCCCGGCGGCGCGCCGTCGCGCTCGCCGCCGCGCTGGTGGTCGGGCTCGCGCTCGCGTGGGTCCACTGGCTCGGGCTGGTCGTCGCCGGGGCGCTGG
>PXQM01000109.1:0-14565 GCA_003021325.1 Halobacteriales archaeon QH_10_70_21 | reverse complement strand
CGCCGGCTTCGGCCCCGGTTCCGGCGGCCGCGCCCGAAGCGCCGGCCCCGACGTCGCCGTCGGCCTCGGCGACCACCGAGACGTAGTCGATTCGGCCGGACTCGACGGCCGCCTCGAGCGTCTCGATGCCCGCCAGCGCGCGCTCGCCTCTCTCGCCGAGCAGGCCGAGCAGTCGCTCGTGGTCGACCTTGCCGGCGAGTTCGTCCCGCATCTCCAGCAGGTCCTCGCGGCGGGTGCGGGAGTCGACGACCGCGAAGCCGGCGTCCTCGATGGCCCCGAAGACCGCCGTTCGGTCGCGGTGGCCCGACAGACAGAACGCCTCCGCCATCGCGTCGGGCACGTCCGGCACCTCGCCGTCGACGACGACGTCGGAGAAGGCCAGCCGTCCGCCGTCGTCGAGGACCCGGCGGGCCTCGGCGAGCGCGGTCGGGTAGTCGGCCGACAGACAGAGCACGCACTCGGCGAGGACGACGTCGAAGCCACCCTCGGCGAACGGCAGACGGCTCATGTCGCCGCGGACGATGCCGTCGGTCCGGGGTTCGACGTCGAGGCCGACCGCGGTGCCGCCCCGCTCGCGGGTCGACTCCAGGGCCTCGCCGCTCCCGCAGCCGACGTCCAGCAGGCGCGTGTCGGCGCCGACGCCCGCCCGGTCCAGCAGTCGGGCGGTCGCCTCGGTCCCGCCGGGGTGCATCGGCCCGTCGACGAACAGCTGCATCGTCCCCCAGGGGTCCGAGACGGCCGACTCGAGGACGTTCCGCATTCACTCGCCCCCACAGCAGTCGGCGTCGGGGCCACAGCCGGTCGGTTCGCCGCCGTCGGCGCCGTTCGCGTCGGTCCCGTCGGCGGTCGGGTAGCTCACCGTCAGCTCCGTCCCGCCGTCGACCTCCACGGGGACGTCGGCGTCGACGGCGACCCCGTCGACGTGGTCGCGGCCGCCCCAGCCGTTCCGGTTGCGGATGGCGTACTCGCCGTCCTCGTTCGTCATGTTGTACGCACAGAAGGGGACGAGTTCGCCCGACGGCGTGGGTACGGAGACACAGCAGTTCGAGAGCCGGCCGGCGTCGGCGGCGTTGGCGTCCATGAACCCGGTGAACGACACCGGAAGCGTCCGGTCGAGCAGTTCGCCGGCGCCCGGCGGTAGCTCGGCGCTACAGCAGCCCGCGGTGTCGCAGGCGCTCTGCTTGCCGGCCTTCGTGCTCGCCAGCAGCTCCATCCAGTCGGACTCGTCGACCATCCCCGACAGCTCGTCGAACAGCGACGCGTCGACCAAGTCGGTCAGCGGGGCCGGCCCGTCGTCGGCCGGCAGCAGGACGGTCGCCATCTGGCAGTACGACGAACAGCAGGGGATGGGCAGGAAGTCGCGGGCGTCGACCGTGTCGACCTGCTCGGCCAGCGCGCCGGCCGCCCGGTCCATCGAGTACCGGCTGCCGTGGTCCTCGTAGCGGCCGAACTGCGCGACGGGCTGGAAGTTGACCGACTCGACGACGTCGAGGTTCTCCAGGGCGAACCGGACGATGTCGCCCATCTCGTGGTCGTTCGTTCCGGGGACGACCGTCGGCACCAAGACGACCGAGAGCCCCGCCTCCCGGCAGTGCTCGAGGGCGGCGTGTTTCTCCTCGGCGATGGCGGCGTCGCGTATCTCCTCGTAGGTCTCGGCCTCGAGGCCGTCGAACTGGAGGTAGACTGCGGTGACCCCGGCGTCGGCGAGCCGCCGGGCGTAGCCCTCCTGGTGGGCGAGCTTGACGCCGTTGGTGTTGACCTGGATGTGCTCGAAGCCCATCTCGACGGCCGTCTCGACCAGTTCGGGGAGGTCCTCCCGGACGGTCGGCTCGCCGCCCGAGAACTGGATGGGGCGGGGGCCGCCGCCGGCCTTGACCGTCTCCAGCAGGTCGACGACCTCCTGGTGGGCGAGCTGTTTCCCGCCGGGGCCGGAGCTGGCGAAGCAGAACGAACACGAGAGGTTGCAGTCCTGCGTCACCTCGACGACCGCCAGGCAGGCGTGGTCGTTCCCGACGGTGAACTCGGCGTCGCCGTCGAAGTCGAAATCGGGACCGAGGCCCCCGGCCCACTCCCAGTGGTCGACCGACCCCCACACCTCGTGGCTCGCCGTCCCGTGCTCGTCGCAGGTGCGGGTGAGGTGGACCGACCCGTCCCGCTCCTCGTAGTACCCCGGAACGCGCTCGAGGCACTCCGGACAGAGGCTCGTCGTCGATTCGAGGCGTTCCTCGCTTCGGATCATGACCCAGGTACAGGGCGAGATTGTCAATAAACTACCCCGGATTCTCGCCCGGTTCGAACAGCCGCGGGCGGCCGGAGCGGGCACCCACCCGCGGCAGCCTTTTCTCCGGGCTCCCCCAACCCGACGACATGGCAGACGTCGCCGCCACGGGCGAGGAGAGCCGCGGGAAGCGGTCGCCGACCGACGCCGCCGCCGACCTGCTCGTCGCCACCAAGGTCGGCGACGACCCCGACGGCTACCTCGAGACGCTGGCCGGCTACGACCACGACGACCTGGCGACGGTCCGGAACGACCGCGAGACGGCGCTGGCCTTCTGGCTGAACCTCTACAACGCCGGCACGCAACTCCGTCTGGAGCGCCGGCCGGAACTGTACGAGAGCCCGCTCCGCTCGGTCCGGTTCTTCCGGGGCGACGCGGTCACCGTCGCCGGCACGGCGCTCGGGCTCGACGCCATCGAGCAGGGCATCCTCCGGGGCGGCCGCTCGAAGTACGGCCTCGGCTACCTGCCGCGGATTCCGTGGCCCTTCGAGCGCCGCTACCGGGTCGAGTGCGACCCGCGGGTCCACTTCGCGCTGAACTGCGGCGCCGAGAGCTGCCCGGCCATCCGCGCCTACGAGCCCGACCGCGTCGACGACCAGCTCGACCTGGCGACGGCGGCGTACCTCGAGGGGACCGTGGCGTACGACCCCGACGACGGCGTCGCGCGGGTCCCCCGCGTCTTCCTCTGGTACCGGGGCGACTTCGGCGGCGCGGACGGTATCCGGGCGTTCCTCCGGGAGTACGACGCGGTTCCGGAGGGCGTGAGCCCGTCGCTCCGCTACCGGTCGTGGAACTGGGAGCGGGCCGGGGGGAAGTTCGCGTAGCCGCCGGCGGTCACTCCTCGACGAACGCGACGCCGGAGAACTCGAATCGGGCGCCGCCCTCGGCGCTCGTCACGAGCGCCGGCTCCCAGCCGTGCTCGCGGGCCACCTGCTCGACGATGCTCAGCCCCAGCCCGGTCCCGCTCTCGTCCGTCGAGTAACCGCTCTCGAAGACGGCCTCGCGCTCGTCGGGCGAGACGCCGACCCCGTCGTCGGCGACGTAGAAGCCCTCCTCGAGGTCGCCGACCGTGACCGTCACGCTCCCCTCGCTGCCGCCGGCGCCGTGCTCGACCGCGTTCCGGGCGAGGTTCTCGATGAGCTGTCGCAGCCGGCTCCGGTCGGCCAGGACGGTCCGGTCGGTCTCGACGTCGAGCGTGGCCCCCCCGGTCTCGACGTTGCGCCAGCTGTCCCGGACGAGGCCTGCGAGGGACACGTCCGTCCGCTCGACGGCGCGGTCCCCCTCGCTGGCGAGCGCGAGGAGGTCGTCGACGATGTTCCGGCTCCGGTCGACCGCGGCAACGGCGGCGTCGATGTGCTCGCTGTCGCAGTCGCTCCGGGCGAGCTCGAGGCGGCCGTCCGCGACGCTCAGCGGGCTGCGGAGGTCGTGACTGATGACGCTCACCAGCTCGTCGAGCCGCTCGGTCCGCTCCTCGAGGAGCCGTTTCTGCTCCTCGAGCGTCCGCTCCCGCTCGGTGCGGTCCAGCGCCGCCGTGAGCACCGTCGCGAGGATGTCCGCGAGGTAGCGGTCCGATTCCGTCAGGGCGTTCGGTTCCGGCGAGGAGGCGACCAGGACCCCGTGGGCGTCGAGCGGGAGGACCATGCCGCTGCGGGTCGGCGTCTCGGTCTCGTCGAGCGAGTCGTGCTCCCGGATGTCGTCGACGACGGCCGGCTGGCCGGATTCGAAGACGCCCCAGTTGAACCGGTCGGCGGTACGGTCGGGGTCGGTCCGCTCGTAGGCCGGCGCCTCCCCGAGACGGTCACGACCCGCCGCCGTGACCGCGACCGGCTCGAGGACCCCGTCGTTCGCGAGGTGGACGCCGGCGAACGGGAGGTCGAGCGCCTCGCTGGCGATGTCGACCGCGATCTCCGCGATACGCTCGCGGTCGCGCTCCCTGACGAGCCGCTGGGCGCGGTACTGGAGCCCTCGCACCGTCGAGAGCTGCTCCTTGCGGGCGGTGAGATCCTGTATCGCCCCCCGGAGCCGGACCACCTCGCCGTCCTCGACCTGCGGGTCGCCCTGCGTCCGCACCCACCGCTCCTCGTCGTCGACGGTGACGAGCCGCAGTTCGAGGTCGTACGGCTCGCCCTCGGTCAGACAGCGCTCGACCGCCGAGCGGATTTCCTCGCGATCCTCCGGGTGGTAGAACTCGACCGCCGCATCGGGCGTCGGCTCGAACTCGCCCGTGACCCCGTGTATATCGTAGACCTGTTCGGTCCAGGTCAGCTCGTCGGCCCGGACGTCGTACTCCCAGGCGCCGACGTCGGCGAGGTCCTGGGCCTTCCGGAAGAGGTCGTTCCGCCGTTCCAGCTCCCGTTCGCGCCGCTGTCGTTCGGTGACGTCCGCATAGATAGCGTACCCGTCGATGGTTTCGTCGTCGGGCAGCCGGATGTTCCGGAACCGGAAGTCCCGGACGCCATCCGCCGCTTGCCTACGGAGGTGTCCGTCAATCGCCTCGCCCGTCTTGACCCGTTTGTCGATGCGGTCGGCCTCGTCGCGGCGGTCAGGCGGGACGACGAGGTCGTCGATGTGCTGGCCGACCGCCGTCGACTCGTCGTAGCCGAACACCTCGGTGAACGCCGCGTTACTCTCGACGACGTGCGGCTCGCCGTCCTCGTAGGCGTACGCGACGGTCGGTTCGGGGAAGCTCTCGAAGAGCGCCGACAGCCGCGTGTTCTGTCGCTCTATCTCCCGCTCCCGTCGTCGCCGGTCCGTGACATCCGTGTAGATGCCGAACCCGCCGGAGCCGTCCTCGTAGGCCGCGTTCTGCAGGATGAACCGCCGGTCACCGTCGGCGGTCCTGCGCGTGACCTCGGTCGTGAAACCGGGCGATTCCGACCGGACCCGCCGGGTCATCTCCGTCGCCTCCGTCTCGTGTTCGTCGGGCACGATGTACTCGTCGAGGGACTCGCCGACGATTTCGTCGGACGCGTAGCCGAAGACGTTCTCGAAGGCGTGGTTGACCCGCTGGACGACCGGAGTGTCGCCGTCGAGGTCGATCTCGACGACCGGCTGCGGGAGCCGCTCGAACAGGAGCCGGAAGCGCCGGCGTTCCGCGTCGAGGGTCCGTTCGGTCCGGTGCTGGTCCACCGCGTTCGTGATTCGGTTGGCCAACAGTCCGTACTGCTCGGTGCCCGTGGTCTTCTGCAGGTAGTCGGTGACGCCCGCGGAGACCGCCTCGCCGGCGACCGCCTCGTTTCCCTTGCCGGTGAAGAGGATGAACGGGAGGTCGGGGCGCTCCTCGCGGACGGCCTCGAAGAGTTCGAGCCCGTCCATCCGCGGCATGTCGTAGTCGGAGACCACGCAGTCGACGTCGCCGTCGACGACCCGGTCGAGAGCGGCCGCCGGCTCCGTCTCGGTTTCGACGTCGAGCCGCGGCTCTTCGCGCTCGAGGAACGTGGCGGCCACGTCGACGAGGCTGGGGTCGTCGTCGACGTGGAGCACGTCGATTGAGTCCTCCCCGAGGGCCATGTGCCTCCCCTTCGGCCCATTCCCTAATAAACGTGCGATGGAGAACGGGCGCCGAGCCGCGCCCGGAACGACAGTTTAAATCGGACGGCGCACTACCCGATGACAATGGATACCGCCGACGTTGCGGGCGTCCCCTCGTGGTTCGTCGACAGCCTCCGCGAGGAGGGGATTCGCGAGCTGTACCCCCCGCAGGCCGAGGCCGTCGAGGCGGGGGTGACGGCCGGCGAGAGCCTCGTCGCCTCGGTGCCGACCGCCAGCGGCAAGACGCTCATCGCCCAGCTGGCGATGCTGTCGGCCGTCGAACGGGGCGACAAGGCGCTGTACATCGTCCCGTTGCGGGCGCTGGCAAGCGAGAAGCGCGAGGAGTTCTCGGTCTTCGAGGAGCACGGCGTCTCCGTGGGAGTGGCGACCGGCGACTACGAGGATTCGGGCGAGTGGCTGGCCGACAAGGACGTCATCGTCGCCACCAGCGAGAAGGTCGACTCGCTGGTGCGCAACGGTGCGCCGTGGGTCGACGACCTCGACTGCGTCGTCGCCGACGAGGTCCACCTCGTCGACGACCCGGGGCGGGGGCCGACCCTGGAGGTGACGCTCGCGAAGCTCCGTCGCGTCAACCCGGCCGTCCAGGTGGTCGCGCTGTCGGCGACGGTCGGCAACGCCGGCGACGTCGCCGAGTGGCTCGACGCCGCCCTCGTGGACTCGACGTGGCGGCCGATCGAGCTCCGGAAGGGCGTCCACTACGGGCAGGCGGTCCACTACGGCGACGGCTCCCAGCAGCCCGCCGCAACGCCGAGGGCGCCGCAAAGCGGCTGGCCACGACCACCCGCGACGGCCTCGACGCCGACGAGCGCGAGCGTCTCGCCGAACTGGCCCGGGAGCTCCGGGACGTCTCCGACACGGAGACGAGCGAGGACCTCGCCGACTGCGTCGAGCAGGGGGCGGCGTTCCATCACGCCGGACTGGCGAGCGAGCACCGCTCCCTCGTCGAGGACGCCTTCCGCGACCGGCTCATCAAGGTGGTCGCGGCGACGCCGACGCTCGCGGCGGGCGTCAACACGCCGTCCCGGCGGGTCGTGGCCCTACGGCGAGGCGCTGCTGCTCGCCAGCAGCCACGACGAGCTGGACGAGCTGCTGGACCGGTACGTCTGGGCCGACCCCGAGCCCGTCGAGTCGAAGCTGGCCCGCGAGCCGTCGATGCGGACCCACATCCTGGCGACGGTCGCCTCCGGATTCGCGGACTCCCGGGGGGCGCTGCTGGAGTTCCTCGACCAGACGCTGTACGCCACACAGTACCGCCACAGCGGGGGGACGGACAACCTCGAGCGGGTCGTCGATACGACACTGGAGTACCTCGAGCGGAACGACTTCGTCGAGGGCGTCCGCGGCGACGAGCGGCTCGAGGCGACGACCCTCGGGCACACCGTCTCGCGGCTCTACCTCGACCCGATGAGCGCCGCCGAGATAATCGACGGGCTGGAGGCGACCGCCGAGCCGACCGCCCTGGGGCTGTACCACCTCGTCTCCCGGACGCCCGACATGTACGAGCTGTACCTCCGGTCGGGCGACCACGAGGAGTACACGATGCTGGCATACGAGCGCGAGGAGGAGTTCTGCGGCGAGCTCCCCAGCGAGTTCGAGGAGGGGCGCTTCGAGGACTGGCTGTCGGCGCTGAAGACCGCCCGGATGCTGGAGGACTGGGCCAGCGAGGTCGACGAGAACGACATCGCCCAGGCGTACGGCGTCGGCCCGGGCGACATCCGCGGGAAGGTCGACACCGCCGAGTGGCTGCTCGGGGCCGCCGAGTCGCTGGCCGGCGAGCTCGACCTCGCGAACGTGCCGGCCATCCGCGAGGCGCGAAAGCGCGTCCAGCACGGCGTCGGCGAGGAGCTCATCGACCTCGCGGGCGTCCGCGGCGTCGGGCGCAAGCGCGCCCGGCGGCTCTTCGACGCCGGCATCGAGACCCGCGCGGACCTCCGGGCGGCCGACAAGTCGGTCGTCCTCGGGGCGCTGCGGGGACGGGAGAAGACGGCCGAGAACGTCCTCGAGGCGGCGGGCCACCGACACCCGGGGATGGACGGCGTCACGCCGGACCCGGCGGCGGGCCCCGACGAGGACGACGAGAGCGCCGCCGAGGACGGCCAGGGCCAGGCCGATCTGGGTGACTTCTGATGCGGGTCGTCGAGGGTACCGTCGAGGTCGGCGGCGACGAGTTCCCGGAGGTGGGCGCGTTCGTCGACCGGCTGGGCGCGGTCGGCGACGAGCACGGCGCGACGGTCCAGGCGTTCGACGCCCGGTACGTCGTCTCCCGGCGGCACCTCGAGCGGGCCGTCGAGCTGGCCGACAGGGAGCGGGCCCGCGGCGAGGCCATCGCCCGGAACCGCGGCGTCGAGATACTGCTGTACGCGGCCGGACGGCGGCAGATAAACCGCGCGCTGGAGATGGGTCTCGGCGAGGGGACGACGCCGGCGGTCGTCCTCGTCGACGGCGGCGACGAGGCGGGCGCCGCCGGGGCCGTCGCCGGGGCGCTGACGCCGGCCGAGACGCTCGGCGACTACGACGAGGCGACGGTCCGGGCGTTCTTCGACGTCGGCGACGCGGAGCTGTCGGCGACCGACCGGGGACTGGAGGCGCTCGTCCTGGAACGGGTCGCGTTGCTGGTCGTGACCCGCTGACCGGCCCCACGATTTTTTTCCGGTCGCCACGAACTACCACGGCGACGATGAGCGACCCGCAGGACGCATCGCGGCGGAGCCAGCGCGAACGGGCGGCGGCCGCAGAGCGGGTGCTCCGGGCGGTCGACCCGGACCTGGAGGCCCACTCCTACCCCGTCCGCCGGGAGGAGCTGGCGGCAAGGTACGGCGACGCGACGGTCGAGCTCCCGAACGAGACGGAGTCGCTGGGCGACGTCTTCGACCGGCTGACCGACCGGGAGTACGAGACCCCCCGGGAGGCGAGGGCTGCGGTCGTCGGCGAGATAGCCGGCGCGGTCGACCCGGAGGCGTACAACCCCGAGCGCGACCTCGACCCCGGGTCGGCGGGACGCCTGGGGACCGTCGAGGACCCGCTCGCCGGGGAGCGCTCGCCGGTCGACGCCGAGCCGCGGTCGGCACCCGAGGCCGTGCCGGACGAGCCCGACCCCGAGGGCGTCTTCGACGGCGCCGAGGCCGTCGAGCCCGAGGACCGCGAGGCCGGGGGGCGCGAACGGCCGGAGTAGACAACCGTTTCAACCCCCCGCACACTAACGCCGGTATGGCACAGCGGCACGTCGAGTCGGATGCCGTCCGCGTCGAGGTGACGGACGGCCGTCGGGGGAGCGTCGAGACCGAGGTCCGGTATCGGGCCGCCGGCCAGGGGGCGCCGGTCGTGCTGTTGCACGGTATCGGCCTCGATTCCGCGCGGGTGTCGTGGCGGCACACGCTGCCGGCGCTGGCCGAGGAGTACCGTGTCTACGCGCCCGATTTCCCGGGCCACGGCGACAGCGGCCAGCCACGGGCCCGCTACACCCACGAGTTCTTCCTCGACGTTCTGGAGTCGTTCCTCGAGCGGCTGGACCTCGAGGGGGCGCCGCTGGTCGGAGCGTCGATGGGCGGCGGCGTCGCGCTCGGCTACGCCCTCGAACACGACGTCGAGCGGCTGGTGCTGGCCGACAGCTACGGGCTCGGGGGAGACGCGCCCTGGCGGCCGGCGGCAGGGACGCTCCTCCGGGTGCCGGGGGCCGTGACCGGCTGGTGGCGAACCATCTGCGCGAGCCGGGTGTCCGTCCGGGAGCACCTGCGGACGCTGACCGGCGGCGCGCCGACCGACGAGCACGTCGCGGACGTCTACGAGGCGGTCCAGGAGGCCGGGGGGCGGGCGATGGCGAGCTGGCAGCGCAGCGAGTTCCGCTGTGACGGGCTCCGGACGTGCTACCTGGACCGACTGTCGGAGCTGTCGACGCCGGCGCTGTTCGTCCACGGGGCCGAGGACCCGTTGCTGCCGGCGTCGTGGTCCGAGCGGGCGGCGGCGAGAACCGGTGGGTCCCTGGAGCTGTTCGAGGGCTGCGGGCACTGGCCGTCCCGCGAGGCCCCGGAGCGGTTCGACCGGACCGTCCGGTCGTTCCTCTAGGCTGGCGGGTCGTCGATGAGGACGACGGCCTCGCCGTCGATGATGAGGGTGTCGTCGCGCTCGACGGTCGTCCGGAGCCGGAAGCGGTCCTCGCCGAGCGCCTCGACGACCGTGACCTCGGCGGTGACCCGGTCGCCGAGCCGGACCGGCGCGCGGAACTCGAGGTCCTGCGAGAGGTAGACGACGCTGCCGGGGAACCGCGCCAGGGCGGGGCGGCGGCGAAGCGGTCGACGTCGTCCTCGGAGAGGGTCTTGCTGAACCGGACGACATCGCCGACGGTCGGCTCCGCCTCGACCTCGGATTCGGTGTCCCACTCGGGGAGGTCTTCGGCGGGGGCGATGCGGTCCTCCGCGTCGGCGTCCGCCGCGTCGCCGGCGCCGTCGACCGGCGCGCTGAACGCCTCGATTGCCGCCCGGTTGGCCTGCATGGCGCCCTCGAACAGCCGGGCCGACGTTTCGGACCACATCTCCAAGACCGTCGGCGGCGAACGATGACTCATGTACCCACACTACAGGCCTCCCGTACTAAAGCATGCTGTTCCTACGGGCGGTGAGTGTCACCAGATGGTAACAAACCCCCTCAGGTGGTTCCTATCGGAATATTTATCTGTCGGGGGACCCGAAACGGAGTAGCGATGACCGACGAAGACGACACCGAGGGCCTCATGTGGACGCCGAACCTGCTGAAGAACCTGCAGAACGTCTCCGAGCAGGCGACCCGTCAACAGCAGGAGGCGCTCCAGCAGTTGCTGCTGGGTGCCAGCGGCGGTACCCCCGACCTCGGCGACCTCCCCGACCAGATGGGCGCCATGAGCCAGATGGCGACGTTCAAGACGCGCATCCAGAGCGGCGGCCGGATTTCGATCCCCGACGCCGAGCGGGAGGCGCTGGACATCCAGGAGGGCGACATCGTCCAGACCGTCGTGGTGCCGGTCAAACGGAACCGCGACGACGACTGATACGGATTGCTGTACCGATGTACCGCCACTCGCCAGTGCGGGTCGGCGATGACCGGTGAGTGATACTGCCGGCTGTAACTATCTGAAGCGGGGGTGCTGGAATCCGGGGGTCTCAGACCTACTGCCGTCGAACAGCTGGAACACATATTCACGTAATTACAGCCGGCAGTATGAGTACTACGATCCGCATGGGACGGACTTCCTGGTTCGGTACCGCCGGGACTGCGGAAGCCGGTCCTGTCGGGCGTGAAACCACACCGAACGAACCGGACCGCCGACCGTAGTCACGAGGGCCCGTAGATGGGCAGGACCACGGATTTCAACCGTCAACGCGGGTCCCGTTGGGAACGACCGTCTTTTATCCTCCCCTCGCGTAGGGCGGGGTATGAGCGACAGTGACGACCCGGCGGCGCAGTGGCAAGGACTGGTCGAGGACATGAACGACGCGATGGTCGAGTCCATGGAGCAGAACATGGAGATGAGCGCCGCCTTCATGGAGTCGTGGGCCGACGCCATGGAGGACAGCGTCCCGGACGAGGAGGCGCTCGCCTCGGGCGTCGAGGGGTACGACAACGCCTACGAGGTGTGGATGGACGCTGCCGAGCAGACCTTCGAGCGGACCACCGACGCCGCACAGGGCGAGGACGTCGCCCCGGAGGAGTTCCGTGACATCTGGCTGCAGAGCGCCAACGAGGCGTTCAAGGAGGTCATGAGCACGTCGGCGTTCGCGGCGGCCAACGGCCAGCTCGTCAGCGCGATGATGGACCTCCGGGAGCAGACCGACGAGATGGGCGAGGAGACGCTCGCCGAGATGGGGATGCCGACCCAGTCCGACGTCGAGGAGGTGGGCAAGCGGCTCGTCGAGCTGGAGCGCCGGCAGCACCGCGTCGAGGAGAAGCTCGACCGTGTCATCGAGGCCCTGGAATGAGCTCCGAGAACCCCTTCTTCGCGCCGCTGAACTTCCAGCAGGAGCTGCTGGAGGCGACGACCGATGCCTTCCAGAAGTCGACGGACGTCCCCGAGCAGGTCGAGAAGCTCGAGGAGGTCGACGTCGGCCACACGCCCAGCGAGGTGG
This sequence comes from Halobacteriales archaeon QH_10_70_21, assembly GCA_003021325.1. Next base: position 2,640 of record PXQM01000109.1, on the reverse strand, counting down.
TCTACACCGAGAACAAACTGGAGCTCCTGCACTACGAGTCGCTGACCGACGAGCAGCACAAGACGCCCATCCTCATCGTCTACGCCCTCATCAACAAGCCGTTCATCCTGGACCTCCAGCCGGACCGCAGCGTCGTCCGGCGGCTGCTGGAGGCGGGCCACGACGTCTACCTCGTCGACTGGAACGAGCCCTCGCGGCTCGACCAGCACCTCACGCTGGAGGACTACGTCAACCGCTACATCGACAACTGCGTCGACGTCGTCCGGGAGCGTTCCGGCCAGGACCGGATCAACATCCTCGGGTACTGCATGGGCGGGACGATGACCGTCATGTACACCGCCCTCCACCAGGAGAAGGTCCGCACGCTCGGGCTGATGGCCGCCGGCCTCTGCTTCGACCGGACCGGCGGCGTCCTCGAGCTGTGGGGCGACCAGGAGTACTACGACCCCGAGGACGTCGTCGAGGCCTACGGCAACGTCCCAGCGGAGATGCTCGACGTCGGCTTCGCGCTGATGGACCCGGTCGCCAACTACGTCTCGAAGTACGTCCGCCTCTACAACAACATCGACAACGACGACTTCGTGCGGAACTTCGGCCGCATGGAGCAGTGGCTCGACGAGGGCATCGACGTCGCCGGCGAGACCTACGTGCAGTTCCTCCGGGACATCTACCAGGAGAACAAGCTCCAGCGCAACGAGCTACACCTGGGCGGCGAGCACGTCGACGTCACCTCCATCGAGGTGCCCGTCCTCCAGATAACGGGCGAGTACGACCACCTCATTCCGCCGGAGGCGAGCAAGCCGTTCAACGAGCTCGTCGGCAGCGACGACACCGAGGTCATCGAGTACCCCACGGGCCACATCGGCCTGGCCGTCTCCGGGTCGAGCCACCGGGACGTCTGGCCCCGCGTCGCCGAGTGGTACATCGAGAAGTCCACGGACGACCCCGACCACCTCGCCGAGGTCGAGACCGCCGTCGAGGAGTCGACGGACCAGATCGGCATCGAGGAAATCGACGTCGACGTCGACGACCTCGCGGCGGTCGAGCCCGACGAGGGCGTCACCGTCGAGGTCACCGAACCCGGCGCCGAGGAGGATGCTTCGGACGCGGAGGACGACGATTCGACCACCGCCGAGGACGGCGACACGGCAAGCATCGGGGGCGCCGACCTCGAGACCGTCGACGGCATCGGCCCGGCCTACGCGAAGCGGCTCCGCGACGGCGGCATCGAGACGGTGGCGGAACTGGCCGGGGCCGACCCCGAGACGGTCGCCGAGGCCGCCGACGTCGGCACTACCCGCGCCGAGAGCTGGATCGCGTCGGCACAGGAGTGAGCGGGACCCGTCGGCCGGCAGCGGTGGACCGGAACCGGACGGGGGAGCGACGGGCCAGCGGCGGAGGGGGTGGTGCCGTCCCGCGAAGCCGAACGGGGCGCGCCCCCGGTCAGACGACGCCCCGGTTGGCCTGCGGCGTCGCGGCGGACGCCGTCGAGGGGCCGGCCGACGCGGTCACGACGGCCCGCCGGCGGTCGTCGACCGTGGACGGGTCGGTGCCCGGCCGTTCGACGTCGGGGACGGGCGTCGTCTGGGAGAACAGCAGCCGGACGTTGCCGAGGTACGGTATCTTCAGTTCGGCGGTGCCGACGACCCAGGCGGGCCGGACCGGCGCCGAGATGGACCGCCCGACCTGGTCGTAGTTCGCGTTCGTCACGCCGTTGTCGCCCTTGGTGATGAAGCCGGCGTGGGGGGCGGGACAGTACCGCAGCGCCTCGCAGCCGTCGGCGGTGCCGACCGCCTCGGGGTCGGCGCGGTCGTACCAGTTCTCGCCCGCCTCGACCCACAGCATCGTCCGGTGGATGACGGGCGTCCGGCTGGCCGACCCGTCGGGGCGGTACACGATGACGTCGCCGTGTTCGTTGAACTCCTTGTGACCGACCTCCTCGGCACGGTCGGCGGGGACGACGCCCGTCGACTCGCCCTCGTGGGTCGGCGCCTCGTCGGGGACGAAGCGGTCCTCGCTCACAATGAAGACGAGGTCCCCCCGCTCCATGTTGGGCTCCATGCTGCTGGACTCGATGGCGACCATCGGCGGCCAGATGCCGCTGACGGCGAACAGCAGCAGGCCGACGAGCAACACCGCGCCGATGCTCGTGACCACGTCGCGGACGTAGAGAACTGCCCCCTCGTCGGCCGTCCAGAACCACTTCACCCAACCGACGGGACCGGACGGGCGCTCGTCGCCGGACCCGTCCTCTGCGTCACTCATTGGAACGACGTTGCGCCCCGGCCGGTTTGAACGTTCTGGGTTCGCTACGCTTTTGCCTGCCGGCGGCGACCCTCGGGTGTGCCGCAGGAGGAGCCGGCCCGCATCGCCCGCGAACTCGCGAGCCACGGCTACGCCGCCGACCGGGAGGCGATAACGCTGCTTGCGGGCGCCGAGGACCCCGAGACCGCGCTCGTCGTCGCCGTCGAAGCGACCCCCGACGACGCGCTGAAGCTCTCCGCAGCCGACGTCCGCGACGTCCTCGAGACGAACCCCCGCGGCCGCCGGGACCCGATTCCGGCCGACGGGGAGACGACGCCGGACCCGGAACCCGTCCCGGATGACCCGGGGGCGGAACCGGAACCGGTCCCGGACAAC
>PXQM01000108.1 GCA_003021325.1 Halobacteriales archaeon QH_10_70_21 | reverse complement strand
ACCAGCCCCTGTGCGAGGACCGACGGCGCCAGCACCAGCGTGAAGCTGACCAGCGCCCCGAGGACGGCGACGCCGAAGGCGGCGTCGAACCCCGACAGCGTCACGCCCTCGGTCAGTCCGTACGGGCCGCCCCGGACGACCAGGCCGGCGACGATGGGGCCGAAGCCGAACCCGACCAGCCGGAAGGTGTTGAACACGCCGAAGTTGCCGCCGCGCTCGGCGTCGCTCCTGGCCAGGTCGTTCACCAGCGCGATGGTCGTCGGGATGACGAACGCGCCGCCGAGCCCCTGGATGGCCCGCACGACGACCAGCGCCTCGTAGCTGTCGACCAGGGCGTAGGCGACCGACGTGACCGCCAGCACGGCCAGTCCGAACAGGATGAACGCCTTCCGCCGGCCCGTCCGGTCCGAGAGCCGCCCCGTCAGCGGCTGGAAGGAGCTGTTGAGGAAGCCGAAAAGCGACAGCGCAAAGCCGATGAGCAGCTCGATAGTGAGCGGGTAGCCGGCGACGGTCGCGCCCTCCAGCGCGGGCACGACGAGCTCGCCGCTGGCGATGTACAGCGGCAGCACGATGATGAGAAAGGAGTTCGCGACGGCGTCGGCCATGCGGGCGAACGCCAGCACGACCACCCGCCGGTCCGTCCCGAGCATTATCAGGGGAAGGAACGCCCCCGTCATCACGCTTCCGAAGCCGGCCGGCGGCGAACCCGGCCGTTTAAGTACAGCGCGGGGCCTGAAAGTCGAACATGGAATTCTGCGACGAGTGCGGCTCGATGATGCACGGCGAGGACGGCACGTGGGTCTGTCGCTCCTGCGGCTTCGAGACTGACCGCGACGCCGAGGGCGAGGACGCGATGACGACGACGGAGGACCAGGACACCGACAGCGGTCCCGTCGACATGTCCGAGGTCGACGACGAGGAGATAGGGCCGACGACCGAGGTCCGGTGTCCGGAGTGCGGCCACGACCGGGCGCGCTACGAGATGAAGCAGATCCGCGCGGCTGACGAGTCCGAGACGCGCTTTTTCACCTGTACCGAGTGCGAGCACAAGTGGCGCGAGGACGACCACTGACCGCCTGCGACCGGGAGCGACCGCCGGCCTGCGCAGCGCTCTGCCGGCTCCCGCCTCCCGGTTCGCTTTCCGCCTCGGGTGGTTTGAACATCCCCCGCCCGCAAATCAGCGTATGAGCTCCGGCGAGGCCCCGACGCTCCCGCCGTCGCGGCTCTCCGATAGCGGCTGGACGCTCTCCTCCGAGGAGGCCGAGACGGTCTACCGGGGTCTCGGCGTCTCCGTTACCGGCCACACCGCCGTCTACGAGGACGCCGGCCTCCGGGAGCGGGTCGTCGAGGCCGGCGGCGAGGACCGGGTCTGGCGGTTCTTCTTCGCCTCCCGGCTCGACATCACGCCCTCGCCCGGCTTCGGGATGGTCTCGGCCGCCCGTCCCTACGTCGTCCGGGAGTCGAAGGAGACCTTCGCCGACGAACTCCGCGACCGCGGCTTCGAGGACGTCGCCCACGGCGACACGGAGACGGTCCGCATCGAGGGGTTCCGCGCCCGGATGACGCCACACCGGGCGCGGCTCTCCGTCGACGGGACCGACGTCCGGATTCTCGGTGCCGTCGTCGTCTGGCACGACGGCGACTTCCACGTCGCCGGCGGCGCCTACCCCGCCTCGGGGCTCGAACGCTGGGTCGACGTCGACCCCGACGCCTACGAGGCGGAGCTGCTCGAGCTCATTCGAGCCGTGGCGTAAAGCGGGCGAACGTCAGGTAGCCGGTGTGGCCGACGCCGGCCGTCGACGGCCGCGACCCCCCGACTCGACGAACGGCGTGTACGCCGCCACGAACCCGCCCGGCTCGAGCAGGTCGGTCGCCCGCTCGACGACTGCGGCCGCGTCGGCGGTGTCCAGCGTCACGAGGTCGAATCTCGCCCCGAGGTCGTCGACCGCCTCGAGGAGGTCGCCCGTCCGGACCTCGACGCGGTCGCTCACGCCCGCCAGCCGCATGTTCTCGCGGGCGATGTCGGCGAACTCCGGGTCCCGCTCGTAGGTGGTGACGTCGGCGCCGAGACGACCGAGGTACGCCGCCAGCACGCCCGTCCCGGTGCCGCCGTCGAGGACGCGGTCGCCCGCCGCCAGCCCGGTGTGGCCGACGACGAGCCCGACGTCGCGGGGCATCATCGGCGCGCCGGTCCGCTCGAGGTGGTCGAAGAGGTCCGTCCCGCGGAGCCGGCGCACCTCGAAGGCCTCCCCGAGGTGGGTCTCGACGGTCGTGCCGGTCTCGACGTCCTCTGGGAGTTCGAGGATACCCAGGTCGGTCTCGAGCGTCTCGCCCGGTTCGAGCAGGAACTCCCGGTTCCCCCGGACGACCAGGACCCGTCGGTCCGTCACTCGTCCTCGAGTCGCTGGATGGCCGCCGCCAGGTCGCCCGTCTCCGCGAGCGCCTCGCGGGCGGCATCCTCGGAGACGCCGGCCCGCTGGGTCACGATCTGGACGTCCTGGTCCGTGAACTCCGCACCGCCACCGGCGGCGTCCCCGTCGTCGGCCTCGTCGCCGCCGGCCTCGACGGCGCTTGCGCCCTCGCCGCGCGGTCGCTCGTCGGGCTCGCCGACGACCTGGTAGGTCTGCTGACCCTGGGCGTCCATCCGCTGGACGTCGGCGTCGTGGAAGACGTACTCGGTGTCCTCGGTGCGGATGATGACCTCCTCGGCGTCGATCTCCGTGAGGTCGATACCCATCTGGTTCATCATCTGCTTCATCTTGCGTGGGTTCATCCCGCCGCCTCCTCCGAACATACCCCGACCGAGGGGATGAGGCGGCAAAAAGCCTGATGTTACTCGTCGGCCGGAACGCCGTCGCGGACCGAGACGGCCATGCCGGTGTCGAAGTCACTCATTCCGTCGGCCGACAGCTCCGCCCGTCCGACCGCCAGCAGGCCGCCGTCGTAGTGCTCGACCAGCACCTCGTCGCCGGGCCGGACCGCCGGGTCGACCTCGCGAACGAACTTCGCGAAGGCGCCGGCCGCCCCGAGCGTGACGCGACCGTCGGTCCCGTAGGAGACCACCCGTTCGCCGTCGACCAGCACCTGCTGGGGCCGGCCGGAACTCGTCCGCCGGACCTCGACCGTCCCGTCGAACAGCGCCGCCCCGGCTCCGGCCCCGAACTGGTAGTCCGCGACCGTCTCCAGCGCGGCGAGCCCGCGTTCCATGTACCCGACGTGGCGCGAGGCGGACATACGCCTTTCGGGCCGCACCCAGCGGGGTGTATCACGAACGACCGATAGGTACTCGTGGTGTGTGAAACCGACGCACGTCACCCGGTTTCGGTAGACTTAACAAGTGAAATTGCCAACCCGCGAGTATGGCCACGGACGTTCGGAAGCTCGGACTCGGCGCGGCCGTCCTCCTCGTCAGTAGCACCGTCATCATCGCGACCGGCACGATGGGAACGCCGGTTCCGGACCTGCTCGCCGCCGTCGCCGCACTCGGCCTCGCGGTCGGGGCACTCCTGGTCGGACTCTCCGAGGACGACGCTGCGGTCTGATTCTCCGCCGCAGAGCGGCCGGCGGTCGCCCACACTTAACAGTCAGCCGACCCTCGGTCCGGGTGCATGGCAGAACTCAGGAACCTGGCCCGCGTGGGTATCGCGCTGCTCGTCGCGGCCGTCGCGGCGGTCGTCGGATGGGTGCTGTTCTACAGGGAGCCGTCCTCGACGGCCGAACTGCTCGGAATCCTGCTGGTCGTCGCGACCGTTGTCGTCGGCCTCCGGGTCGGCGGGAACATCGCCCGGAGCGTCTTCCCCGGGTACAACGTGGCCGAGGTGGCGGTCGAGGGGCCGATAACACGCGACGGCGGCGGTGGCGTCCCACCCAGCAGCCCGGGGACGCCGGGCGCCGACGACATCGTCGACCTCATCGAGACGGCCGACGACGACAGCGCCGAGGCGCTGCTGCTGCGGCTGAACACGCCCGGGGGCGCCGTCGTCCCGAGCGACGACATCCGGCTGGCGGCCGAGCGGTTCGACGGTCCGACGGTGGCCTACGCGACCGACACCTGCGCCAGCGGCGGCTACTGGATCGCCAGCGGCTGCGACGAGCTGTGGGCCCGCGAGGGCTCCATCGTCGGCTCCATCGGCGTCCGCGGCTCGCGGGTCACCGCTGCGGAGCTGCTCGAGAAGGCCGGCCTCGAGTACGAGCAGCTCGCCGCCGGCGAGTACAAGGAGGCCGGGTCGCCGTTTACCGACCTCGACGACGACGAGCGGGAGTACCTGCAGGGCATCATCGACGGCTACTACGACCAGTTTGTCGAGACCGCCGCCGAGGGCCGCGGGATGGACGAGGCCGAGCTCCGGGAGACCGAGGCGAGGGTCTTCCTCGGCGCGGACGCCCACGAGATGGGGCTCGTCGACGACCTCGGCACGCGCGAGGACGTCGAGGACCGGCTGGCGGACCTCCTCGACGACGAGGTCGAGACGACCGAGCTGGAGCCGTCGCGGGGCGTCGCTGACCCCGGGGTGGCCTGAAAGTATTTATTCGCTCGAGAGAAGCTATGTCCGTGAGCACGCTGGTGGTCTGTGTCGACCGAGACGGCGGGCTCGGACCGGCGGGTCCGGTGGTCGGCTGGGAGGCCGTGCAGGCGCTGGTCACCGACGTCGGCGTCGACGACCCCGAGGACAGCCGCGTCAACTGCCTGCTCGAGACGCTCCGGGTCGCCCGCGACCTCCGCGACGGAGGCGAGGAGTCGATCGTCGCGGTCGTCTCCGGCGGCGGCGACGGCGTCAACAGCGACCGCACCGTCGCCAGACAGACGGACCAGCTCGTCGAGGAGTACGAGCCCGACGCCGCCATCGTCGTCACCGACTCCGCCAGCGGCGAACGGCTCGTCCCGATAATCGAGAGCCGGGTCCGGGTCGACGCCGTCGACCGCGTCGTCGTCCGCCAGTCCCACGACATCCAGTCGACGTACTACCTGCTGAAGCAGTTCCTCGGCGACGAGGAGCTCCGCGGGACGGTGCTGGTCCCCATCGGCGCGGCGCTGCTGGCCTTCCCGGTGCTGCTTCTCCTGGCCGAGAGCGTCACCGTCGCGGTGTCGGCCATCGCCGCCGTCATCGGAACCTTCCTGCTCTACAAGGGGCTCGGTATCGACGACTTCGTCTCGACGCTCCCCCGCCGGGTCCGGGACGCCTTCTACTCCGGTCAGGTGTCGCTGGTCACCTACGTCGTCGGTGCGGGGCTGGCGCTCGCCGGGGTCTTCGCCGGCGGCATCAGCGCCAACGGCATGGAGACGACGAACGTGCTGCTGCTCAGCATCCGGTTCGTCTACGACAGCCGCCTCATCGACGCCCTGCTCGGCGAGGGGAGCGTCTCCGGCGCCCTGCTGAACCTGCCGTTCGGCGTCGTTGCCATCGGCCTCGTCGTCCGGGGATTCACCGGTTACTTCCTCGAGCGCGCCGAGGTCTTTCGCTCGCTGTCGGTCCCTCCAATCACGGTCGGCCCCGTCTCAGTCGAGGGGTTCGTCCTCTCTATCTGGTCGCGACTTGCGGTCTACGTCGCCGCCGGCATCCTCGTCAGCTTCCTCGGCGTGGCGTTCGCCTCGCGGATGAGCGACTCCGAGACCACGTTCGACGAGATTCCGGAGTGACCGGACCGACGGTCATTTGACGCCCGGCCGACTACCGCGGATATGGACCCGTGGGTAAGTCTCTTCTCGGGCGGCAAGGACTCCTCGTGGGCGCTCTACCGCGCGCTCGAGGCCGACAGGCCGGTCGAGCGGCTGGTCACCGTCCATCCGGCCGGCGAGTCGTTCATGTACCACGTCCCCGCGACGGAGCTGGCCTCGCTGGCCGCCGAGAGTATCGGGCTTCCGCTGGTCGATGTCCGGCCCGAGGACTTCGATGCGGGCGCCGACGCCGACGAGGATTCTGGGGCCCGCGGCGACCGGGAGCTGGAGCCGCTCGAGGACGCCCTCGTCGAGCTTTCGGACGAACTGGGGGGCATCGGCGGCGTCACCGCCGGCGCCGTCGAGAGCAGCTACCAGACGAGCCGGATCGAGGCGATGTGCGACCGGCTCGACGCCGAACTGTTCGCCCCGCTGTGGCAGGAGGACCCCCGAGACCTCGTCGAGGCCATGCTCGAGGCCGGCTTCGAGATAACGGTCGTCCGCGTGGCCGCCTACGGGCTCGACGAGTCCTGGCTGGGGCGACCCGTCGACGCCGACGCGCTCGCGGAGCTTTCGGAACTCAACGACGAGTACGGCGTCCACCTCCTCGGGGAGGGTGGCGAGTTCGAGACACTCGTCACCGACGGGCCGCACATGGAGCGACCGATAGAGCTCGACTACGAGACAACCTTCGACGGGACGCGCGGGTCGCTGCAGATAACCGACGCGAGGCTGGGCGAGTAAGCGAGCAGGCGGAACCGTCGGCGGCACTGCCGGAGTCGGCGTCGACGGCCCGCGTTCCGCACTCCCGCCCTGACGGACCGCCGCGGTTCTCAGGTCACGGCGTCGATGGTCCCGTCTTGGTACATAAATTCGTGGGCGACGGACGGCCCGGAGAGCGGCCTCCCGACGGCGGCACCGGTCGGTCCGACCGAGGGGAACTCCTGACCGTGCGCCGCACCGGTGTAAAAAAC
>PXQM01000107.1:29825-36473 GCA_003021325.1 Halobacteriales archaeon QH_10_70_21 | reverse complement strand
GCCGTCGGCTCGTCGAGGATGAGGATGTCGGCGCCACGGTACAGCGCCTTCAGTATCTCGACGCGCTGCTGGACGCCGACGGAGACGTCCTCGATGTCGGCGTCGGGGTCGACGTCGAAGCCGTAGCGCTCGCTCTGCTCGACGACGGCCTCGCGGGCCCGGTCGCGGTCGACCGCAGGGGCGAGCCGGTCGGCGACCGCAGCGGCGCGGCGGCCGAGCGCCCCCGACCCGACCTCGAGCCCGGCCCGTGCCGCGAGGTCGCCGGCGCGCCTGGCGGCGGGGGTGAGGACGGGCCACCGGCCGGGCTCGTTGCCGAGCGTGATGTTCTCGGCGACGGTCATGGTGTCGACGAGCATGAAGTGCTGGTGTATCATGCCGACGCCGGCGTCGATGGCGTCCCGCGGGGAGTCGAACTCCCGCGGCCGGCCGTCGACGACCACGGTCCCCTCGGTCGGCTCGTAGAGCCCGTAGAGGACGTTCATCAGGGTAGTCTTGCCGGCGCCGTTCTCGCCCAGCAGCGCGTGAACCGACCCGGACTCGACCGTCAGGCTGACCTCGTCGTTGGCGACGACGCCCGGGAACCGCTTCGTGATGTCCCGGAGCTCGACTACCGGCGTGCTCATTGTTTGAGTCCCTGGGATGTCGCCGCGTCAGGTCTCGTCGGGGTCGGTCGGCACCGAGATGTCGCCGTCGATTATCTCCTGGCGGCTCGTTGCGATCGCGTCGGTGACCTCGGCGTCGATTTCGCTGCCGAGCTGCTGGCCGTAGACGATGTCGACGCCGTCCTGCTCGAGACCGAGCGAGACGATGGTGCCGCCCTCGAAGGACCCCTCGGCGGTGGCCTCGATGGCGTCGTAGACGGCCGTGTCAACCCGCTTGACCATGCTCGCGAGGATGACGTCCTGGAACGACTCCTTGGTGACCGACTGGTCGCGGTCGACGCCGATCGCGAACCGGCCCTGCTCCTGGGCGGCCTGGAAGACGCCCGTTCCGGTGTTGCCGGCGGCGTGGTAGACGACGTCGGCGCCCTGGTCGTACATCGACAGCGCCGCCTCCTTGCCGCCGGCCGGGTCGTTGAAGTCGCCGACGTAGTTCGTGAGTACCTCGACGCCGCCGTCGGCGTGGCCGGCGCCGGCGGTGAAGCCGGCCTCGAACTTCCGTATGAGGTCGGACTCGACGCCGCCGACGAAGCCGACGCTGGTCGAGTCGGCGACGGTCGCCCCGCCGCCGGCCTCGACCTCCCGGGTGGTGAGCGCCCCGGCGAGCTGGCCGACCAGGAACGAGCCCTCGTGCTCCTTGAACGTGTAGCTGGCCACGTTCGGCGCGTCGACGACGCTGTCGACGAGCATGAACTGCTGGTCCGGGTAGTTCTCGGCGGTCGAGGTCAGCGCGTCGGTCTGGAGGAAGCCGATACAGCAGACCAGGTCGTAGTCGGGGTCCGACGACTCCGCGAACTGCTGCTGGAAGGTGCCGAACTCGCCGACGGCCTCGGGCTGGGCCTCCTGGTACTCCAGCTCGAAGTCCTCCTCGGCGTCGAACAGCCCCTGCTGGGCCTGGTCGTTGAACGAGCCGTCCCCGAGCCCGCCGGTGGCGTACACCATGCCTATCTGCGTCGCCTCCGACGACATCTCCTCGTCCGTCTCGGTCGCCGGCTCCTCGTCGCTCTCCCCGTCTCCCTCGTCCGGCGTCTCGGTCGCCGTCTCCTCGTCGCTCGGTCCCCCCGTACAGCCGGCGGCACCGACGACGCCGACGGTACCGACCGTCGCCAGAAACGCCCGTCTGTCTGCGTCCATCTCTGCTCGAATAGACCGAATATCCGTGCATAAAGCTACCGCTTGCCACGCGACGCCCGTCCCCCGGCGGTCGCCGCCAGCGTTCCCCGGAACCTCGACTGGGGCCCACCGGTCGGCCGGTGACAGCCGTCCAGTCGGACGGTCCGAGGCCCCTGGCACGGTGGCGTACGGGACGGTGACGGTACCCCGGTCCCGGCGGCGACGTGTGGCACGACCGATTCCGTTGCGGTCGCGGCTCTCGACGCCGCCGTCGCGGCGGGTCTCGTACGGGCCCCCGGCGGCTGTCGACGTTCGGCGCCGAAACGGGTCGGACGTGTCCCGGGCGTGGCGGGCCGGCGCTCAGTCGTCGCCTGGCGTCACGTCCGGCGGTTCGCTCGCCGCTTCGGGTTCGATCCCGCGGCGACGGGCGTCGAACTCGGAAAGCCCGTAGACGATACCGACCAGCGCGAGCGCGCCGATCGGCAGCAGAACGAACGGCGTGATCCGGGTGAACCCCCACACCAGCATCAACCCGGCCGTCACGAAGGCGACGGTGCTCGCGTAGTACAACTGGGTACGGACGTGATCGATGAGGTCGGCGCCGGTGAACGTCGACGACAGGACGGTCGTGTCGGAGATGGGCGAGGAGTGATCGCCGAAGATGGCGCCGGAGAACACCATCCCGACCATCACCGCGACCATCGTGTGGCTCTCGGTGAGGTTCCAGGCCACCGGAACGGCGATGGGCGTCACGATGCTCATCGTGCCCCAGGAACTCCCGGTCGAGAAGGCGATGAACGCGGCGGTAAAGAGGACGACGACCGGCAGTATCTCCGGCGTGAGGAACGCCTCCACGGCGCCGCTGACGTACCCACCAGTCCCGAGCCCGCCCTCGTCGACGGGCCCGACGACGTTGCCGAGTCCCCACGCCAGCACGAGGATGGTGACCGCCGTCAGCATGATGCCGAAGCCGTCGATGGTCGTGTCGACGCTCTCGCTCAGCGACAGCACGTCGTAGACGTAGCCGAGGACGTAGGTCGTCGCCACCATCGCGAACGACCCGAAGATGAGCGCCAGCGCGTAGTCGGCGCCGGTGATCATGTCGTACGGCGACGCGCCGGGCTCGTAGCCGGTGTACAGCGCCGAGCCGATGGTGACGCCGATGAGGACGACGATGGGGAGGATGAACGACAGCAGCCGTGGATCGTCGACGTTGGAGTCGCCCAACTCGGCCTCGACGTCCTGCATCGGCTGGGCGTCGTCACGGGTCACCTTCCCCGTCTCGCTGGCGCGGTGCTCGGCGGTGAGCATCTCGCCGTAGTCCCGCTGGCTGAAGACGATGATGGCCACCATGACGATGGCCAGAATCGAGTACATGTTGTAGGGAATCGACTCGAGAAACACCGCAAAGGAGCCGGGAATCTCGCTGTCGGGCAGGTCGGTCGCGCCGTACCCGGCCTCTATCATCGACAGCTGGAACGCGACCCACGAGGATATCGCGAGGGTCGCCACCGGCGCTGCCGTCGAGTCGACGAGGTACGACAGCTTCTCCCGGGAGACGTGCAGGTTGTCCGAGATGTCCTTCATCGTGCTCCCGACGACGGCAGTGTTAGCGTAGTCGTCGAAGAACAGCACGAGGCCGAGCACCCACGCCGCGGCGCCGGCCTTGCGCTTGGTGTCGATCCGCTCTGCGGCCCAGTCGCGGACGGCATGGGAGCCGCCCAGCCGCCATATCATCGCGACGGCCGACCCCAGAAGCAGGGTGAAGATGATTATCTGTGCGTGGAACTCGCTTGCGCCGATCGCCTTGGCCAGCCACCCGAACGTCTGTCCGAGCCCGACGCTCCCGGTCGCGATGATCCCCCCGGCCCAGATGCCGAGGAACAGCGACAGGATCGCCTTCCGGGTGGCGATCGCGAGCACGATTGCGAGAAGCGGCGGAACGAGCGATAATGCACCGTACTCTGACATACGAGGACACATTACAATCACACTACTTAAAACCCACCCGACAGGCGGTTGATTTTAAATACCCCGGCGGCCAATCCGGCCCATGACCGCTGTACTGGTCCCGTACGACGGGTCGGAGCTCTCGGCGGAGGCGCTGGCGTTCGCCTGCGAGCGGTTCCCCGAGGCGGAACTCTCGGCGCTGTTCGTCGTCGATACGAGCGTCACCTACCAGCCCGAGAAGTACCTCGGCGTCAAGCTCGGCAAGATATACGAAAAGCGCGAGGCGGAGGGCGAGGAGATCCTCGCGGACGCCGAGACGTTCGCGGCCGAGCACGGCGCGTCGCTGTCGACCTACATCGAGCGAGGTCGACCATACAAGAAGATACTCGAGCACGTCGACGAGCACGACGTCGACCACGTCGTCATCGGGAGCCACAGCCAGGACATCATCGAGCGGTTCTTCGTCGGAAGCGTCGCCGAACGGGTCGTCGAGCGGATTCCGGTTCCGGTGACGGTCGTCCGGTAGCCGCCAGAGACGGGACTCGACGGGTTACAGCGGTCGTTGCGACCCTTCATACTGCCGGCTGTAATTCTTTCACGGTTCCTCGGTGATATCCGGCTGGATACCGTCCAGAATCCCGTCTCCTGAACCGGACCGTTTCAGGTAGTTACAGCCGGCAGTATCAGCTCCGAGGCGTTCCAATTGCCGCGTTCTGGCCCCTAAAGACGCCGCTATCGCGATGTTGTTGCGAAAATACCCGTAAAATCGGTACCGGTGCCGGCACGCGCTCGCGGGGTCGACCTCCCGCAGCCGTCGGACGCCGCGCGGCCGTCGGTCCGGGCCCGAAACGGTGAGACTCACGCGAAGCTTTTTGTCGCAGTCGAACCCTGCACGGACAACTGGGTGACAGCGCGTGGAGAGTACGGTCCCGATCGAGGAGCTCCGGTCGGCCGGGGTCGGCGACGAGGTGGAGACGGTGGCGACCGCGGTCGCCGAGTACCTCGACGGCGGGGCGGGCGCGAACGTCGCCGTCGTCTCCGAGCCGTACGCCGGACGGGATGCCCTGCTGGGGTACGCCGAGTCGCTGCTCGAGGACGAGGCCGAGTTCGCGCGTGGCCCTCGACCCCTCGGCGGCCGACGGTGACGGCCCCGCGCTGCCCGACCCCGGCGACACGGGGGCGGCGAGTCGGCCGGAGGGCGCGTCCGACGAGGCGCGGCCGGACGCCGCCGACGGCGGCCGGGCCGGGGCGCTCGTCGTCTGCGACTGCCACCACCTCTTCGACCGGCACATCGACGGCTTCGAGGCGCTGGACGCCTTCTTCCAGCGGCTGGCGCTGTCGGACCCGCTGGTCGTCACGTCGTGGAACCGCCGCGCGTGGTCGTACCTCGACGCCGTCCGGGACGTGGGCGACTCCTTCCCGGTGACCGTCGAGATAACCCCCGCTGGACGCCGACGAGCTGCGGACGGTCATCGAGGCCCACTACGGCCCGGACCTGCCGGATGTCGTCGACACCGGGCAGGCCGGCCGCATCGAGGAGGTGGTGTTCGACCGGTACCCGCTGCCGCTCCCGGGCGGCCGGAGCGTCGGTATTCCGTACCCGAAGCCGAACACGGCGTGGCTCGCCGCCCGGTCGGTCAGCGGGACCGAGGAGAGCGTCGAGGCGGTCGTCTTCGAGAAGCTCCGCCGCGTCGCCCGCGGCAACCCAGGGGTGGCGAAGGCGGCCTGGGAGCGGGCGGTCACCGACGGCGAGATAGCGCCGTCCTACATCGAGGCGCCGCCGAGCGGCCTCTCCCTGGACGACGACGCCGCGTTCCTCCTGTGGACAGTCGTGGCGGTGGAGTCCGCACGCATCGACCGCCTCGACGACCTCTTCGAGGGCCGGCCGGTCGAGGCGACCCTCCAGGCCCTCGTCGAGCAGGGGCTCGTGACCGTCCAGGACCGCACCGTCGCGGTCGCGCCCGGAACCCTCCCCGTCGACGCGCTCGAGCGGAGGCGGTTGGTGTGGTGACGCCAGGCGCGGCGGCCGTCCTCCAGAGCACCCCCGAAGGCGTCGAGTTCACGTACCGGAGTCTCCTGAATGCGGTCGTCTTCCTCGGGGTCGCCTACGTCGCCCGGGTCGTCGACCTCCTGTTGAACCGGGTGGCCGACCGACTGGTCCAGCACCGGTGCCGCGTCGCACTGCTCATCCCGGTCGCGAAGTTCCGTATCTACGGTGCGGCGGTGTACGTCGTCGAGGTGCTGTTCGACCTCAACCGGACCCAGCTCATCGCCTTCGCGGGTTTTCTCGGCGCCGCGCTCGGCCTCGGGCTGAAGGACCTGCTCGCCGACATCGTCGGCGGCATCGTCCTCGTGCTCGAGCAGCCGTTCCAGGTCGGCGACACGGTCTCGCTCGGCGAGCACTACGGCGAGATAACCGATATCGGCGTCCGGTCGACGACGCTGCAGACGCCGCAGGACGACCTCGTCGTCGTCCCGAACTTCACGCTGTTCAACGAGGCCGTCGTCAACTCGAGCACGGGCGACGCCGAGATACTGGTCGTCGTCGGGTTCATCGTCGCGGTCGACGCCGACATCGACCGCGCGACCGACATCGTCGAGGACGCGCTGGCGACCTCGCCGTACGTCTACGTCTCCGACGAGCGGCCCATCGCGGTCGACATCGAGGACGGCCGCCACTACCGGACGCTCCGCGGGAAGGCCTACGTCGACGACCGCCGGACCGGGGTCCCGTTCAGGACCGACGTCAGCGAGCGCGTGGTGGACACGTTCGACCGCGAGGGCATCGAGTCGCCGAGGGTGTGACCGCGGCTCACCCTGCCGGGACGAGACGGTGGAGGCCGCCGTCGCTCGCCCCGACGGTGAGCACGTACAGTTCGCCGTCCGGCCCCCGGCCGAACGAGAGCAGCCGCTCCAGTTCGGCCGC
>PXQM01000107.1:4408-29794 GCA_003021325.1 Halobacteriales archaeon QH_10_70_21 | reverse complement strand
CCGCCGCGGACCGCCCCGGGCGTCGCGTCGGGGCAGTCGTCGGCCCCGTAGCAGCTCGTGCCCTCCCTGACGTTCCAGCCGTAGTTGCCGCCCTTCTCGACGACGTTCACCTCCTCGTAGCGGCTCTGCCCGACGTCGGCGACGAACAGCCGCCCCTCGTCGAAGGCCATCCGGTAGGGGTTCCGGAGTCCCCACGCGTACTGTTCGTCCAGCCCCGGCTCGCCGACCAGCGGGTTGTCCTCGGGGACGGCGTAGTCCCCCTCGCCGCCCGAACCGACGTCGACCCGGAGGACGCTCCCCAGCAGGTTCTCGGTGACGTCCTGGCCGTTGCCGCCCTCGACGGCGTCGTACCAGTCCTCGACGTGGCCCTCGCCCTGGTCGCCGCCAGCACCGCCGTCCCCGACCGCGACGTAGAGGTACCCCTCTGGACCGAACGCGAGGTCGCCGGCGTTGTGGTTGCCCTGCGGCTGTGGAATCTCGAGGAGGGTCCGCTCGGTGTCGGAGTCGACCCGCAGGCCGTCCGACCCTGCCCAACTCCGGGTGTAGCGCGATTCCGAGCAGGCCCTTCTCGCCGCCAGCGGCCACGGTCTCGCGCAGGTCGAGGAACGGCTCCTCGCGGAGGTCGCCGGCCTCGTAGGCGTGGACGATTCCCTGCTGTTCGGCGAGGTACAGGCGGTCGCCGTCCGAGGTGAAGGCGACGTCCAGCGGCGCCCGCAGGCCCTCGACGAGCGTCTCGAGGCCGACGGCGGCGGGCAGTCCTGTGCCGTCGCCGGGGTCGTCGGTCGCCGTTGCGGTGCTGTCGCCTCCGGACGGCTCGGGAGCGTCATCGTCGTCCTCGTCCGGTCCGCCGCCTGCACAGCCGGCCAGTCCCGCTCCCACGCCAGCGGCCGCGGTACCGAGCAGCCGCCGTCGGGTCGGTTGCATACCCACCGGTACGGCGCGGGGACGGAAATAGGTCGGTTGCGTCGGCGGTCCCCGGACGCCGGCCGAGTGCGGTGTCACTCCCGTCGGCGCCGGTTGAGGTGTCGGCTCCCGGAGTAGCCGCGGAAGAAGTCGAGGGCCCACCGCCCTGCCGTCCGGAGGCGGTTCCACAGGCGCCGCCACGGCGGGCGCTCCGCGTCGGCCTCCCGACCGTCCGCGTCGGCGGTCGTCATGTGTGGCGATTCGGGCGCCGCGGGCTTAAATCCGTGCGGCGGGACCAGCAACGACCGGGTCGGGCGGGTTGCGGCGACCGGCCTCGGGTTCCCGAAGACCCTGTATGCCCCCCGACGTATGGGGACGCGTGCACGAGCCGACCGAGCGGGTCCGACGGGCCGAGCGGTCGAAGATCCGCGTGATGTTCGACCTCGCGGAGGCGACCGACCGCGACCTCGTCCGGCTGGAGGTGGGGGAACCGGACTTCGACACCCCGGCGCACGTCGTCGACGCGGCCGCCGAGGCGGCCCGCAGCGGCGCGACCCACTACACGCCGAACGCGGGCCTCCCGGAGACCCGGCGGGCGATCAGCGACGCGATGGCCGACGACTACGGCGTCGAGCACGACGTCGACGAGATAGCAGTCACCGTCGGCGGGATGGAGGCGCTGCACCTCGCGACGCTGTCGGTCGTCGGGCCGGGCGAGGAACTGCTGTACCCGGGGCCGGCGTGGCCCAACTACGAGACCCAGGCGTACCTCGCGGAGGGCCGACCGGTCGAGGTGCCGATGTCGGCCGCCGACGGCTTCGCGCTCGACGCCGACCGCCTGACCGACCGCATGGGGCCGGAGACCGCGGCGGTCGTGCTGACGACGCCCTCGAACCCGACGGGGCGAGTGTTCGACCCCGACGAGATACGGACGGTCGTCGAGGCGGCCGCCGACTGTGGCGCCTACGTCATCGCCGACGAGGTGTACGCGGGGCTGACCTACGACCGCGAGCCGCGGGGCATCGCGGCGCTGACCGGCCACCCCGAGCACGTGCTCACGGTCGGCTCCTGCTCGAAGACCTACGCGATGACGGGCTGGCGGCTCGGCTGGCTGGCCGGCGACCGGACGGTGCTCGACGAGGTGGTGAAGATACACGAGTCGACGACCGCCTGCGCCTCGAGCGTCGCCCAGCACGCCGCCATCGAGGCGCTCACCGGGCCACAGGAGCCGTTCGAGGAGATGTACGAGGCCTTCGAGCGCCGCCGCGACTACGTCGCCGAGCGCATCGAGGCCATCGACGGGCTGTCGGCGCCGCGGCCCGAGGGCGCCTTCTACGCCTTCCTCGACCCCGACGTCGACGCCGACTCGCTGCCGTTCGCGAAGTACCTCCTCACCGACCACGGCGTGGTGCTCGCGCCGGGGAGCGGCTTCGGGACGGCCGGCGAGGGCCGCCTCCGCCTCTCCTTCGCCAATTCGATGGACCGCCTCGAGACGGGGCTGGACCGCCTCGAGGCCGGCATCGAGGCGTACTGAGGGAGCCGGAGGCGGCCTACGCCGCGCCGGGTTCGGGCGCGAACCAGGCAAGCACGACGCCGAGGCCGCCGAGCGCGCCCGCGATGGCGAACGTCGTCGGGTAGCCGACGGCGCCGATGAGGCTCCCGGCCGCGATGGGGGCGACGAAGGCACCCGCGAGCCCGACGCTCGTGAGGAAGGCGACGGCGGTGCCCGCGACGGCCGGCTCCACCAGCTCGCGGACGTACGCGAACACGAGGCCGAGACAGAGCTGGACGGCGAAGCCGGCGACGAGCAGCGCGCCGACGACCAGCGGGACGGTCCGGAGCGCGGTGAAGCCGGCGACGACCGGCGTCGCGACGACGAACGACAGCAGGACGACGGGCCGGCGGTGGCCGTCGAAGAGCACGTCCGAGAGGACGCCGCCGCTCGTCCGCGAGAGCGCGCCGACCGCGGGGAAGGCGGCCACGAGCGCCCCGCTGAGGGCCAGCGACAGCCCGAGTTCGCCCGTCAGGTACGACGGGGCCCAGCTGTTGATGAACAGGTACAGCGCGTAGCCGATGAAGCCCAGCAGGCCGACGGTCCAGACCCGCCGGTCGGTGAGCACCGCCGCGAACTCCGCGGTCGACGGCGCCGAGGCGTCGGTCGCCCGGCCGCTACCGCGGCTGGCCGGCCAGAACGCCAGCAGGCCGACGACGGCGGCGCCGGTGAATGCCGGGAAGATGGCCGGCCAGCCGGCGGTCTCGGCGATGAGCGGGCCGGTCCCCTGGGCGACGGCGAAGCCGATGGGGCCGCTCGCGGTGAACGCCGCCACCGCCGTCCCCCGGTTGGCGGCGTCGAACGACCGGCCGACGATGTCGATGGCGGCGTTCCAGACGACCACGTAGGCGACGCCGCCGATAACCCGGGAGGCGATGAGCGACCAGTAGGCGCCGGCGGTCGCCGCCTGCCAGCCCCACGCCCCCGCAACCAGGAGCAGGCCGATGGCGGCGGCGACGGCGTGCCGCGAGTTCGTCCGGTCGAGGACGACCCCGACCGGGAGGCTCGTCACCACGGCGGTCCCGAACATCACGCCGACGATGAGCCCGGCCCGGGCGTCGCTGACCCCCATCGACGACGTGATGAGCGGCGTGACGCTCGCCGGGACGATCTCGTAGGCGCCGAGCGACATCGAGATGACGATGGCGCCGGCCAGAAGCCCCAGGCGGGCGCGGCGGCTCTCGGCCGTCCGTGCCGCCGGCGTCTCCGTCTCGCCAGCCACGCACGGTGGGTTTCGAGGCGGCTCGTATCAAGCTACCGAGCGGGGGCGTTTCGGTCAGCCCCGGCGACCGCGGGGCATATACCCCCCGGGACCGAAGGTGGCGGCGATGCCCACCGACGGACGCGGCGACCGCCGACGGTCCGGTCCCCGAATCGGCCGCCGCCGCCTGCTCGCGAGCCTCGGTACCGCCGGCCTGGCCGGTCTCGCGGGCTGTTCGACCCTCGCCGACGACGGCTACCGGCGGGACCAGGCCGCCTTCGACCCCGAACTCCGCCCGTACGACGAGACGTACCCGCCCACCGAGGGGGTGTCGATGTTCCGGCAGGGGACGCGACGGCTCGGCTACTACCCGACGGCGTCGGTTCCCGACGCCGTCGAGGTCGAGTGGTCCGAGCCCGTCAACGAGCTCGGGCACACGGCGGCGAAGTCGAGCCCGCGGCCGACGCCGGACGGCGAGACCGTCGTCGTCCCGGACGACCTCGGCCGGGTCCACGCGTTCACGCCGGACGGCGAGCGGCTGTGGCGCGTCCAGACCGGCGCCGGCGACAGCCTCGGCTTCCACGGGACGCCGACCATCGTCGACGGGACGGCCTACGTCGGCGGCTACGACGGCGCGATGTACGCCATCGACGTGGCGACCGGCGAGACCGAGTGGAAGACCTCCAGGTGGCAGCTCGGGGGCGCCATCGCCATCGGCTCCAGCCCCGCCTACTGGGACGGCGTGCTGTTCTTCGTCGCGGAGTACAACCATCCCGGAATGGACCCCTCCGGCACGATGTGGGCCATCGACGCCGGCACCGGACGGCCGATCTGGCACGACGACCGGCCGTGGGGGATGCCGCACCCTTCGCCGGCCATCGACCCCGCGACCGAGCGGATGGTCATCGGCTCCAACGACGGCGTCGTCTACGCCTGGGAGTTCCCCTCCCTGGAGTTCGCCTGGGAGTTCGAGACCGACGCCCAGGTGAAGGGGACCATCCCGACCTACGAGGGCGGGGCATTCGTCGGCTCCTGGGACGGCCACGTCCGCCGGCTGGACCTCGAGGACGGGAGCCTCGAGTGGGCCTTCGAGACCGGCGAGGTGACGATGTCGAACCCGGGGGTCGACCCCGGGGCCGGCGTCGTCTACGTCGGCAGCGACGACCGCCGCGTCCACGCGCTGGACGCCGGGACGGGCGAGCAGCTGTGGTCGCGGAACGTCCGCGGGAACGTCATCGGCTCGCTGAACGTCACCCCCGAGTGCGTGCTCGTCGGCTCCTACGATACGAACCTCTACTGCCTCGAGAAGGCGACGGGCGAGGTCCGGTGGACGGTCGAGGGCGTCGGCCACGCGACGAGCGAGGCGGTCCCCCTCGACGGCCGCGTCTTCTACGCCGAGCGGGCGGACCTCTCGGGCTACTGGGACGAGGACAGCGAGACGGTCGTCGAGGAGCCCGGCCACGTCTACGGCCTCCGGCCGGCGTGACGGCCCGATTCCCGGCGGTCGGCGCCCGCGACCCTCGCCGGTGAACGAAGCTTTTTCAGTTCGATTCGGCTATCTACCGGCGTGGGTTCCCCGTTCGACGTACTGCGCGTCGACCCCGACGCCGCCGACGACGAGATACGACGGGCCTACCGCCACCGCGCCAAGGAGGCCCACCCCGACCAGGGCGGCTCAGTCGAGGAGTTCCAGCGCGTCAAGGCCGCCTACGAGGCCGTCGTCTCGGGGTCGGTCGACCGGTTCGACGACCGCGACAGCGACGCGGAGCCGGCGGCGCCGACCGAGCTTCCACGTCGAGCCCGACGAGCCCTTGCTGGAGGCCGCCGAGAACCGCGGCCTCGCGTGGCCCTACGCCTGCCGGGGCGGCGCCTGTGCGAACTGCGCCGTCGTCGTGACCGAGGGCGAACTCTCGACGCCCGTCGACCATATCCTCCCCGGGTCGATGGTCGAGCGCGGCGTCCGGCTCTCCTGTGTCGGCAGGCCGCTCACCGACGAGCTGTCGGTCGTCTTCAACGTCAAGCACATGCCGGACCTCGAGGAGCTGCGGCTACCGCCCCGGCCGTTCGAGCGCGCGCAGGACGACTGACCCGGGCGTCGGCGGCCGCTCGACCCCGGCGTCGGGGTCCGCTCGCCCGCTGACCTACCGTTCGAGTGACGTCTCCGGGCCGCTACGCCCGGCGCTCGCCGGGTTTCCTCCCTTACGGCGGCTGAGCGGAGCGGGTGATTTATGTCGTCGCTCGGTCCAGTGAGGGTCGATGGTACTGGAAATCATCGGTGGGTTCGTCGTGCTCGTCCTGCTCGCGCTGGTGGTGGGGTACGTCGTCAGCCTCTACAACCAGCTGGTGCGGCTCCGCAAGCGGGTCGACCAGGCCGCACAGAACATCGACGTGCTGTTGAAACAGCGGCAGGACGAGCTGACGAAGCTTATCGACGCCGCACAGGAGTTCATGGACCAGGAGGAGGAGGTCCTGACCCGGCTGACCGAGGCGCGCGAGCAGGCCGACCGCGCCTCGACGCCGACCGAGCAGGCCAACGCCGACCAGTCGGTCCGCGACGCGCTGGCCGGCTTCCGGGCCCGGTTCGAGGACTACCCCGAGCTCCGCTCCCAGGAGAACATGATGCAGTTCCAGGAGCGCATCAGCGACATCGAGAACCAGATCGCCGACCGGCGGGAGTTCTACAACGAGGCGGTCACGCAGTACAACACCCGTATCGAGCAGTTCCCGTACGTCATCATGGCCAAGCAGTTCGGCTTCGAGGACCGGGAGCTGTTCACGGCCAGCGAGGAGGAGACGGCGGACGTCGACGTCGGCGCCGCCTTCTCCGGCCCCGGGGCCGCGTCCGGCTCCGGCTCGTGACGGCACCCGCGGTCGTCGGCCTGCCCGCGCCGGCGGTGGCAGCCGTCGCGCTACCGCTCCAGGCCGGCCTCGGGAACCTGCTGGTCCTCTCGTCGTCCTTCCTGTTCGGGGTCTACAAGGGGTTCGACGAGTACCGCGTGAGCCGGCTGATCCGGGACACGGCGACCGAAACGGTCCAGGCGGCCGCGGTCGGCCGGACCGAACTCTCGGGCACCGCCGAGCCCGACGACACCGTCTTCCACCGGCCGTTCACCGACGGCGAGTGCCTCTACGCCCGCTACTCGGTCAAGGAGGAGAGCAACAGCGACGATGGCTCCGAGTGGGTGTCCGTGGCGGGGGACGTGTGAGTGGCGCCGTTCGAGCTCGACGACGGCACCGGCCGAATCCGGGTCGAGCCGACGCTGCAGACGAAGTTCGAGCTCTCCGACGAGCACACGACGGAGATACTCGTCGGCGAGGGCGAGGACCCGCCGCCACAGATTCGCGAGTTCATCGAGGGGGTCCCCGAGGTCGAGCCCGACCCCGACAAGCGCAAGTACGTCGAGACGGTTCTTCCGCCGGGCGAGTCGGTGTACGTCCTCGGCGGGGCCGAGGAGCGGGACGACGCCTCGGGGGGCAACGCCGAGCGGTTCGTCGTTCGGCGCGACGAGGGCAGCGACCGGTTCCTCGTCTCCGACATGCCGCAGAAGAAGCTGGCCTCGACGCTGACCCCGCCGGGCGCCGACGCTGGTACTCGTCGGCCTCCTCGTCAGCGCCGGTTGCCTCTACGGTCTCCTGCGGGCCTTCGGGGTCGGGTGAGTCGCCGGAGGTTTAACCGGGCGGCGTACGAACGGCCGCCGTGGTCGACGAGGAGCGCGAGGCCGAACAGACGGTCGCACGCACCACCGAGAGCACCGCGGACCCCGACCGGGCGGCCGACTCGTTCCTCGAACTCGAGGCCGAACTCGATGTCGAGGACGCGCCGGAGACGGGCCGGACGACCGGCATGGTCGTCGACGCCGAGACGGTCCCCGCCGCCGAGGTGCCGGCGTCGTACCCCGTCGACGTCACGACGGAGTCGGTGCTGGCGCTGACCTTCGAGACCGCCGCGGGCCGGGAGGTGACCGCCTACCTGGAGTGGCCCGACGACGGCGTCGTCGAGCCGTCCTCGCGGCTCGGCCGCCTGCTGGCCGCGACCGGCGTGTCTGCCGACACGTTCGCGGACCTCTACGGCCGGACGCTCCGCCTCGAACGGACCGGCGAGCACGTCACGGTCTTCGTCCCGCCGGAGCAGCCGCAGGGGCACGGCGACTGGTCGCTCGGGGTCGCCGGCGGGCTGACGTTCAACGTCGCGACCCTGGGGCTGATCGCCCTCGCGGCTGCCGGCCTGGTCCCGATACCGTCGGCGTTGCTCGCGCTCGCCGCCCTCGTGAACTTCGTCCTGCTGCCGTACGCGACCTACCGGGACGCGAGCTACCTGCGCGGCCACAGCGACTGGGAGCAGGGCCCGCCGTTCTGGGCGACCCTGTCGATGGTGCCGGGCCTCAACGTCCTGGTGAGCGCGCTGTACCTCCGGAGCCGGCGGAACGCCTGGTTCCTCGGTGACGAACCGTCGCTGTCGACGCGGCTCGTCCGACGGGTCCGTGGCCTGCTGTAGCTGTCGGTATCTCCACCCGAAGTCGGGGGGTTGCCCCTGCGGGAGCCGCACGATTGAAACCGGTTCCCGACACAGGGGCACGTATGTCCGCCTCAGAGCTCGCGGCGCAGGTCGCCGAGGCACTCGCGGTCGACGACGAGGAGTTCGCGTCGCGGGTGGCCGAGGAACTCTCGGTGCTGCGCGAGGAGATCGACGACGGCACCTTCGACAACCCGCAGGCGATCGTCGGCCTCGAGTACGAGTTCTACGCGGTCGACGCCGAGACGGACGCGCTGAAGCGCGTTCCGCGGCGCCTCCTGGAGTACATCGGCTTCGAGAAGGAGCTCGGGCTCCACAACGCGGAGCTGTCGACGACGCCGCAACCGCTGTCGCGGTACGGCCTCCGGGCCCAGGAGGCGGAGGTGCAGGCGAAACTCGACGCCGCCCAGCGGGAGGTCGCGAGGGAGGGCATGTCGCTGGTCAGCGACGGCATCTGGACGGTCCCGCCCGTCGGCGAGACGGCCTCGGAGTACCTCACCGACAGCGTCGAGGCCGACGGTATCCGGCTCGCCACCAACATGACGAACTCGGTGCGGTACCACGCGATGGCCAACACCGACTACGCTGCGGAGCTGCAGCTCGAGGCACCGCACGTCTCGCTGGACGCCGACACCGTGATGCCGGAGGCGCTCATCACGTCTATCCAGCCGCACTACCAGACGGCCCACGCCGAGGACCTGCCGGGGCACTTCCGGTACGCGCTCCGGGTCGCCGGGCCGCTGCTCGCGGTGTCGGTGAACTCGCCGTTCTTCCCGCCGGACCTCTACGACGCCGACGCCGAGACGGTGCTTTCGGACTGCTACATGGAGAACCGCATCCCCGTCTTCGAGTCCGTCCTGAACCCCGCCGACTCCGAGAAGGTCACCTTCCCCGAGGACGCCCACAGCATCGAGGACGCCACCCAGCGCATCGCCGACGACGAGACGGTCGTCCCCAAACTCCTCGAGGACCAGGGCCGCTTCGACGACCGCTTTGCGCACTTCCGGCACAAGCACGGCAGCTACTGGCGCTGGGTCCGGCCGGTGTTCGACGGCGCGACGCGGGAAAGCGCCAACGCCCGCATCGAGTTCCGGCCGATTCCCGGCCAGCCGACGGTCCGGGACACGGTCGCGCTGCTTGCGGTGTTCGCCGGGCTGCTGGAGAGCCTGCCCCGCCGCGAGCACCCGCTCCACGACCTGCCCTGGCAGGACGCCCACGACAACTTCTACGCGGCCGTCAGGGAGGGTCTCGACGCCGAGATGCGGTGGATCACCGCCGACGGCGCCGAGACGACCGACACCCGGGAGCTGTACGCCGAACTGTTCGAGCTGGCCCGCGACGGTCTCGAGCTGCGCGGGCTCGGCGCCGAGGAGGCCAACCGCTACATACAGCCGCTCCGGGAGCGGGTCGACCGCGAGGTGACCCCGGCGAGCTGGAAGCACGACCGCGTCACGGCGCGGGTCGACCGCGGCGAGACGCTGGCCGAGGCCATCTGGGGGATGCAGGCCGACTACATCGACAACCAGGAGCGGACGCTCGTCGAGGGGACGTTCGTCGACTGGCTCTGACCGTCGGCGGAGTTCTTTCGACCTCCGTGACTGGATGCCGGCGGGCGAATCGGTCGATGTACGCGAACGAAGCAGCGCGCAGAACTACGAGCTGTCCACCAACTGGGAAGATAGCCGTGCAAGATGCGGAGGCTCAACACAGCACCGGAGTCCACTGGCCTCACGCCCCTGTCCGTGGGTCGGAGACGCCGTGCAGAGCGCTCAGGTGCCTCATACTGTCGGCTGTAACTAGTTCAGGCAGTGCCGTTCGAATCCCGGTGGCTCATACCATTTATCGCCCGGTGTACCGGAACGGTTTCCACGGAACTACGGCCGACAGTATCAGCAGGACTGCGACCGACATCCGACACTACTTCGATGAGCGACCTTCGGCAGACTGTACAGTACACAGTTACAGAAAGTGCGAGGCGAAAACCCACCCGTTTACGGGTGGGTAGCTCAAACCGTTCGAGAGCCGTATTTCGGGGCGATGGTACGTCTCGACCGAGCATTCATCGCGGTGTACTTCGCCAGCCTCGTGCTGGCGCTGGCGGGCATCGTGGCGGTTTTGTCGGGCAACGCTCGACCGTACGTCGGTCCCGAGCAAGTCCCGTTCGGACCGTCTGCACTCATTTTCGGCTTCGCTTTGCTGCTCGTCGTCGGTTTCTTCGCCATTGGACGGGTGAGTGCTGTCCTCTGGCAACGGGCCGCAAGCGGGGCCGGGCTGTCTCCCGTTGACGGTAGTGACGACGATACGTACACGACCTACGGCGATGCGCGTCACGGCCACCCGGTGCGAGCCACAGTGGTCAGTAATCGTGAAGGCGACAGCGGCTACGCGGTGACGATGGTCGAAGCACTGCTCTCGGCGCGTCAGGAGTCTGGAGTGGTCGTCCAGCCCGAGAGTGCCACTGGTATCAGGGCAGTGGCGCTGGATGATGCGGTCAGACGGGACGGGGTCGTCGCCGCCAGTAATGACCCCGGTCTCGCACGCCGAGTGGTCGACCGGCTCGACCCGGAGGTGATGTCGGCTCCCGGGCGCGCCGGGCAGGTCTTCGCCGGCGACACGCACGCCGTGATCAAGGCGACTGGCGCCCCTTCTGGACTCGCGGACAGGGAACCGCGGATGGTCCGACGAGGATGTGGAAACCATCCGCGACGAATTCGGGGCAGTTGGTAACGTAATCCACGACGAGGTCGAAGGACTGGAGACCAGCGCCGCAACCGTCGTCCACTACAGCGCCGGACCGGTGCTTGACGGCGACGAACTGGAAGACCAGATAGCGGCTGTCGTGGCGGTTGCACGGGCTATGGATGCGTAGAACGTCGGTACAGCGACGCCAACCGCGTCTGTCCGGTCGAATACAGCTGGTGGAATTTCTGTCCTGTATCTTTCGGGCCCTGGACGACATCCTCGATTTCGTGCTACATGTGTGCCCTCCATCTCGCACGGCGTTCCGACCGTCATTTGGAAACTGGGAAGACTCCCAGTGGTCAGTCCGCGGGGACGGTCCTGCGACTGTTTCGGAACGGATACCGATACGGACCCCCGGGCCGAGCGACCCGGTACTCAGACCAGCACCTCGACCTCGTAGCCAGCCGCCTCGATGGCGTCCAGCAGTTCGGCGACGTGCTCGTGGCCCCGCGTTTCGAGGTCGAGTTCCACCTCGGCGGCGTTGACCGCGATGTCCTTGGAGGCGCGGTCGTGCTCGATGGCGTAGATGTTGGTCCGGTTCTCGGCGAGCAGGTCCACGAGTTCCTGGAGGGCGCCGGGGCGGTCCTTCAGGACGGTCCGCACGCGGAGGAACCGGCCCCGTTCGACCAGGCCCCGCCGGACCACGTTCGTGAGGACGTTGAGGTCGATGTTGCCGCCGCAGAGCGCCGGCACGATGGTCTCGCCGTCGTCGTACTCGAAGCGTTCCTCGAGGACGGCCGCCAGCGGACCTCGTCGACGCGCTCGGCGATGACCTCGAAGGTCGACTCGCCGACCTTGCGGGTGGCGATGCCGTCGGCGATGGTGTCGACGGCGTCGCGCTCGACGATTCGCCCCTTCCGGAGCGACTCGGCGGCGCTGGCGGCCCCCTCCGCCTGGACGCCGACGACGCGGGCGTCCGCCTGCCCCGTGACCGCGGTCGCGATGCCGGCGACGAGACCGCCGCCGCCGACGGGGACGACCACCGTCTCCACGTCGGGGCACTGCTCGACGATTTCGAGCCCGATGGTCCCCTGGCCGGCCATCACCGCCGGGTCGTCGAAGGCGTGGACGTAGGTGCGGTCCTCCTCGCGCTCGATCTCGTGGGCGCGCTCGGCGGCGGCGTCGTAGTCGACGCCGTGGAGCACCACGTCGCCGCCGTAGGACCGTGTGGCCTTGACCTTCGCGATGGGGGCGTACTCCGGCATGACGATGGTGGCGTCGACGCCGGCCCGCGTGGCCGCCAGCGCCACTCCCTGGGCGTGGTTGCCGGCGCTGGCGGTCACGACGCCGCGCTCCCGCTCCTCGTCGGTCAGCTGTGCGATCCGGTTCGTCGCGCCGCGGATCTTGAACGCGCCGGTCCGCTGGAAGTTCTCCAGCTTCAGGTGGACGTCCGCGCCCGACCACGTCGAGAAGGTGTTGGAGTACTCCAGGGGCGTGACGCGGGCGGTCTCGGTGACGCGGTCGCGCGCCTCGGTCACGTCCGCGAGTTCGAGCATGGCCGGTCTACTCGCGGCGCCGACGTATGCCTTCCGGGCGGCGCGGCCGCTCGGAGGCGTGTGTCCGAAAAGGGACGGAGCGTGTGCACTCGGCGGTGGGCGCGGAGATATCATAAAACCCCGCCATGCGGACTGGAAGTAAAACCGCAAGAAGGGAGCGGAATAGAACTGGTGCCAGACGGTAGTTCGACGGACGACGGACGGGGAACGCGGCCGGCTACAGGTCCGCGGACTCGAACTTGAGGTAGCCGACGACCAGCGGGAGGACGACCCACACCGCCAGGACGACGAAGCCGAACCAGGGCTCGAGGTAGAAGGCCTCGACGGAGGTCTCCTGGACCTCCTGTTCCTCGGAGACGCGGCGGAGGAGCCACCGGGTGGACTGCCGCCAGCCGTTCATCGGGTTCACGACGAACAGGACCTCGACCCAGTCGGGCGTCTCGGTCCCGAGGCCGAAGTCGGGGGTCTCGAAGCCGTTCACGGCATACCGGAGCAGGAAGACGAGGCCGCCCCAGGCGAACTGGAAGAGGACGAAGAAGCCGAAGGCGCCGATGGCGGCGGCGAACGAGGAGTCGGCGAACGCGGAGACGCTGACGGCGACGCTGACGAAGACGACCGCGAGCAGCAGCGCCGCAAGCATGAACATCAGGATGCTTTCGGCCGGAATGTTGCCCTCGAAGGTGGCGGCGGCGGCGATCAGCATCGAGATGAATCCGACGACGATGGCGACGCTGACGACGGCCGAGCGGCCGAGGAACTTCCCGATTACCACGTCGAGCCGGGAGTTCGGCAGCGAGAGCAGCACCTTCAGGCTCCCGCTCTCCCGCTCACCCGCGATGGAGCGGTACGCGATGCCGAGCGCGACGAGCGGGATGAAGATCGCCGTCCCCTGGAGCATGACCGACAGGATGAGCCCCACGACGGTCCCGCTCTGGAGGCCGAAGGCCTGGCCGAGCGCGACGCCGCCGCCGGTGAACGCGACGAACATCACGGCGACGACGATCATCAGCCGGGAGCGGATGGCGTCCCGGAAGTCCTTCTCCGCGACGGCGACGAAGCTCATTGCTCGCCCTCCGTGTAGGCGACGAAGAGGTCCTCGAGCGGTGCCTCCTCGGTCGAGAAGTCCTCGACGGTCGCGCCCATCCCTTCGAGTTCGTCGATGACGGTGGTCTTCATGTCGTCGTCGCAGCCGACCCGGAGGGTCCGGCCGTCAACGGCGACGGTATCGATGCCGGCGATGCTCTTCAGGCGGTGGCCGACGTCGTCGGGCACCTCGTCGACCTCGACGACGAGCGTCGAGCCGCTGCCGACGGCCTCGCGGAGCCCCTCGATGCTGTCGACGGCGACGAGTTCGCCGTCGCGGATGATGCCGACGCGGTCGCAGACGGCCTCGACCTGGCCGAGGATGTGCGAGGAGAAGAAGACGGTCGTCCCGTCGGCGGCTTCGGCCTCGACGATCTCACGCAGCTCGCGGGCGCCGTTGGGGTCGAGCCCGGAGGTCGGCTCGTCGAGGATGAGCAGTTCGGGGTCGCCGACCAGCGCCATCGCCAGCGCGAGCCGCTGGCGCATCCCCGTCGAGAACCCGCCGGCCTTCCGGTCGATGGCGTCCTCGAGCCCGACCCGCTCCAGGAGCGGGTACGGCTTCTGGTCGGAGTCCTTCGACTCGATGGCAAAGCGGAGGTGCTCGCGAGCGGTCAGGCGTTTGTAGAGGTCGAACCCCTCGGGCAGGACCCCGGTCCGCTCCCGGACCGCGACGGTGCTCTCGCCGGCGTCCTGGTCGAGGACGCGGACGTCGCCCTGGTCGGGCCGGACAAAGTCGAGCAGGATGTTGATAGTGGTGGACTTGCCGGCCCCGTTCGGGCCGAGGAAGCCGAAGACCTCGCCCTCCTCGACCTCGAGGTCGACGCCCCGCAACGCACGGACGTCTCCGAACGACTTGTGTACGTCATCCAGCTCTATGGCGGTCCGTCGACCGGCTCGAGGTCGTCGGGGTCGACCCCGGTGGCCGCCGTCACCGTCGTGCGGCCCAGCATCGTCGACGACAGCTCCTTGCGGTACTTCGCCTCGCCGTCCGGCGTCGCGTACACCAGCACGATGAGGTCGCGGTCGGTGTAGGTCCGCTCGACCAGCCAGCACCGCACGCCGTCGCTCACGGCGCCCCCCTCACCGCCGGTCACTCTCCCGGTCGACGTCCGCCTCGGCGAGCAGCTCGCGGGCCTCCTCGCGCTTCGCCTGGTGCTCCTCGAGGAACTCGGCCATCAGCTCGGCGGCCTGCTCCTTGCAGTCGCCGCAGAGCCGCTCGCCCGTGGCGCACTCCTCGTAGACCCGGGCGGCGAACTCGTCGTCGGCCTCCGCGAGCAGGTAGGCGTACAGCTCGTAGACGGGGCACTCGTCGGGCTCGCCGCCCAGTTCGCGCTGTTTCTCGGCGGTCTCGCGGCCGCCGGTCGTCGCCGCTTTCACCTTGTCGTAGCCGTCCTCGGGGTCGTCGAGCAGCGAGATGTGGGAGGCCGGCACCGACGAGGACATCTTCCCGCCCGTCAGCCCGGTCATGAACCGGTGGTAGATGGACGACGGCGGCAGGAAGCCGTAGCCGCCGTGCTCGACCTCGACCTCGCGTGCGAGCTCCTCGGCCGCCTCGCGGTCCAGCTCGAAGCCGTCGACGTGGCCCTCGTAGACGCGCTTCTCGCCGTCGACGGCCTCGACGAGCGCCTCGAACGCCTCGTCGGTCGCGTTGCGGTCGAGAATCCGGACCCGGGGCCGGAGCGGTTCCGTGCCGCCCGCCCGCAGCTTCTCGACGGCGTCCCACAGCGCCGGGGCGTCCGGCGATTCCGCCTCGAGCCAGTCGGCCGCCTCGACGCACCGGACGTCCGAATCGTCGTCGTCCGCGAGCGCCTCGTAGGCCGCCGCGACCAGCTCCCGCTCGTCGTCCTCGAGCTCGAAGCTGGCGTACGCCTCCGTGACGCCGAAGTACCGCATCCGGCCCGCCAGGTCGCGCGCCAGCCGCATGTGTGGGTCCTGGTCCGGGCCGACCGGGATGACCGTCGGCTTCGGGTCGCCGACCTGGGGGTAGAGGATGTCCGCCATCTGGGTGACGACCGACTGCATGTAGGAGACCTCGGTTTCGCCGTCGAAGTCGTAGATGGCGCCCAGCTCCGAGAAGTTGGCCTTCGTCCCCAGCTCGAAGGACAGGTCCTGGACCTCGCGGTTCGTCGACTGGCGGTATATCTCGCCCTCGTCGGGGTCGAAGCCCAGCGCGATGAGCGACAGCAGGTAGCTCTCGGTGTGCTCGTCGATCTCGTCCCACGAGAGGCCGCGGGCGGCGTGAGCCTCCATGTCGGCGATGAGCGCGTAGGCGTCGCCGCCGCGCTCCTGGTGCCAGATTATCTCGTCGAAGACGAGCTTGTGGCCGATGTGGGGGTCGCCGGTCGGCATGAACCCCGACAGCGCGGCGAAGGGCTCGTCGTTCCGCATCGCCTCGGCGACGGACCGGTAGTCCCGGTGGCCGAAGATGACGCCCCGGCGCATCAGGTAGTGCGGCGCCGGCACCTCGCCGATGACGCCGTCGAACGACTCGATGCCGAACTCCTCGAACAGCTTCCGGTAGTCGTCGACGGTCGAGGAGCCCCAGGGGTCCAGCGCCACCTCGTCGACGGCGTCGGTGCCGCCGTCCGCGAGCGGGCGGCCGTCTCCGGTATCGCGTGTCATTGAATGGCGGAACATCGGCCCGTGAGACGCAAAAAGCGTTCGTTCTCCCGGGTCGCCGGTTGGCCGACGCTCGCTCGGCCGGTCGACGATGTCCTCGATGTCGCCGCTGGTCGCGTCCTCGTGCGTGGTCTCGTCGTTCGATGGCATGCGTACATGGTCGGTCGGTCGGCGCGCTACGCGGGGAGAACGAGCGGAGGGAGCGCCGCAGCGGCGTCGGGCGGGCCTCACCCGGCCGACGCCGACCGCAGCACTGTCCGCTCCCCGTTACTGCCGGCGCCAGCGCCACGTGACCGGGGGAGCGGACTGCACGTTCGGGCGGTGTCGGGGCCCGGCGATAGCTCTTTCGGCGGCGTGGGACGCGTTCGCACCCGTCAGGGCGTCAGGCGGCCGACCGACACCCACCCGACGGTCTCGCCCTCAACGAGCGCGAAGACCATCCGTTTGCGGACGCCGTGGGCCAGCCGGACGTCCAGCGCGAGGTCCCGCGGCGACCGCATGGCGTCCGCCGGCAGCACCCGGACCAGCAGCTCCGAGTGTCCCAGCTCGTCGACGTGCTCGACGTCGGCGTAGGTGCGGAAGTCGGCGCCGAACTTGAAGCCGGTCTTCGGGACGACGCTGCTCCGGCGGAGCCGGCGGTAGACCGCGAGCCGGCGGTCGAACCGGTCGCCCTCGAGTTCCCGGCCTCGCTCGCACACCAGGTCGGCGTCTCCCCCCACGCCCCGGCCGCGCGGAGGGTCCGAGGAGCGACGCTCCTCGCCACCCTCCTCGACCGCGAGGTCACCGGTCTCCGCGAGGTAGGCCGCCTCCAGCAGCGACAGCTGCAGTGTCTCGTTCTCGCGGCCCATCCGCTGGCCGTAGAACCCCGACTCGTACAGCGCCGCCGGCGGATCCCAGCAGAGCACCCGGTCCCCGAGTAGGACCCCGCGTGCGGTCCCGTCCACCGAGCAGCCGCTCCGTCCGGAGACGTCCGGCCGGCCGGTCTCGAGGTACGTTATCTCGCTCTCCTCGTCGACGACGGCCAGCGCGACGTCGCCGAGGCCGGCCAGTTCGACCTCGGCCCGCTCGTCGACGACCCGGACCCGGTACTCGACGGTGCCGTCCCAGGGACCGTCGCCGCGGGGGTGGACGAGGAAGTCCGCGCCCCCCGGGTCGTCGACCCACCCCTCGCGGGCCGGCGAGACGTAGAAGCCGCGGTCCCGGAGGTCCCGGTAGACGAGGAACGGGACGACCGCCCCGGCGTTGGCCGCGAGGAACGCCTCGAACCCCCGCCCGTCGACGGCCGCGAGGTCGCCCCGGTACAGCAGGTGGGCGGCCTCAACGACCGAGAGGACGACCCCGTCGCCGTCCGGTCGGCCGTAGCCGCTGGAGTCGTAGTACCGCTCGCGGGCGTTCCCGCCCACCTCGACGACGCCGCCGCGCTGGTGGCCTTCCATCGTCCTCGCCTCGCAGGTGCTCGCGTATAGCCGCTACGGTCGTCGGCCGCCGACAGCGGCCGTCTGCGGGACCCCCAGGACTAAGTCGGACCCGGCCGGCCGGTGGGTATGGCGAGGGTGTACCGGGGATGGAAGGGCCGCCTCGTCGGCGCCGGCGGGGGGCTCCTGATGCTCACGACCGGGCTCGGCATGTGCCTCTTCATGGGGTCGACGGCGTCGAACGTCCCGCTTCCGGGCGTCCTCGAGTGGGCAATCTACGCACTGTTCCCGGTGCTCGAGCGGACTGACGACCGGATGCCGCTCGTGCTGCTTCTCGTCTTCGGCCTCACCAGCCTGGTCCTGATGGGCATGGGTATCCGGCTCACCGTCGAGGCGCTCCGCAAGGAGGACTACTCCGTCAGGGTCAACTGAAGAGTGGACCCGCCGGCAGGCGGGGACACGGCACGGGTCCAGCCAGCGCCGACCCGGCGACCAGGCAGGCGGCAACGACGTCGGACCAGCGCGAACGGAGGGGCGTACCGAATCGTGCCG
Source organism: Halobacteriales archaeon QH_10_70_21 (assembly GCA_003021325.1). Next base: position 11,718 of record PXQM01000107.1, on the reverse strand, counting down.
ACCTCGACCGTCGAACGCGCTTCGCCGGTTCGCGGGTCACGCCTCGCACCCCGAGTCGAGACACCGCTCGCCGCCCGAGGTCTCGAAGCGCGGCAGCCCGCAGTCACAGTCGCCGACCACGGTGCCGTCGGGGACCGCGAAGCCGGTCTCGCAGTCGGGGTAGTTCTCACAACCCGCGATGAGCCCGCCCCGGCGGAGTATCTCGAGGCTTCCGCCGCACTCGGGGCAGTCCCACTCGCCGTCGAACCGGTTGGCGACGGCCGACAGCAGCGACTCGCAGTCGTAGTCCAGACACACCTCGAAGGACTCGCCCCGCTCGACGCGAATCCCGGGCAACCCGCAGTCGTCGCAGACCGAATCGAGGACTGCGGCGCCGCCCGGCAGCGGGTACCGGTCGGCGCACTCGAGGCAGGTGACGTCGCCGCTGGAGCGGACCAGCGGCCCGCCGCACGGGCAGGCACCGACGGGGACCGACTCGTCGCCGTCGACCGCGACCAGCCACAGTGGGTCGGTCGCGAGCGTCAGTTCGGCGGGCCGGGTGAGCCACGCGACGGGCTGGTAGCCGTCGGCGTCGTGCACGAGGACGGTGTCGTCGGGCTTGACCAGCACAACCACGCGGCCGCGCTGGGTGGTCTCCCGGCGGCCGCCGGAGCGGACGGTGCAGTCGCCGGCGATGACGCGCGTCGACATGGGGGGTCTGGTCCCGCTCTCGTACTTGAACCTCGGGGCCGCGAGTCCGCACGGAGTCGACCGTCCGTCATCTTGCGACCGGACCGCATGTCAACGACCCATTCGTCTCCGTTTCAACGGCATCGACCATCGGACCCGGTCCCTGCCGACACTCTCTTCGAACTGCTCCTTCCTCTCCGCCATCGGTTCGAAATCCCCCTTTCCACTCGTTCAGTGCGGTGATGACCGGGTCGAGCCCTCGGCCAAATTGGGTAATGGAGCCCCCGGCCAAACCGGCTTTTCGCTCACCATCCGTCCGTCGACGATATCGTTCTCTTCGAAGTTCGCGAGCGTTACCGATGATACCGAATTGAGCTGCCGCCGACGTCTTGCATGAGCCTGTTGAACGGTGTATACAGCTTCAGCTAAGCGGTCCGTGCTGAAACACGCGCAGCCACATGAGGCCGACGAGGCAAAGGCGTGACTTCAGGTCGTCGCTGTCCGGTGGAACCATGCACAAATCGACACACCGGCTGAGGTCAAAGCGACCGTGTGGTCCGGTGACGTCGTCGCCCGCGATCAGCTTCTGCCCTTCGGAGGTAACGTACGGCCGGAAGGTCTCTCCCCGAACGAACGGCCGACGAGCTCGTCACACGTCTGTTCGAGGGCGACTCGCCGACCCGATTCGACGAGGGGCTGTACGTGGGCCCGGACGCAGGAGCACTGCTGGCGGCGGTCGAGCGATACTGTGCGGACGCTGCAGCTGCCCCACCGGCGGGTACCGTCGTCACGAGGAATCCCGCGAGCGCCAGCGAGGCGGCGAGAGGGGACGACGGAGACGGCAGGGCCCGCTCTCCTGAAGAAGCAATCAGGTACTCTGCTCGACGTACTGGGTCGGCCTTGCGCGTTGCTGTTCGAACAGTTCGTAGTGTCCTCACGGACCCCGGCGGTCCACGACTCGGGCTCGACATCGAGCTGGTGGCAGTGCCAGTAGTAACTCATCCGGCCGGTCCGTTCGTTCCCGTCCTGAAACGGATGAATCGTCTCGAACGCGACGTGGCACCGGACGGCTTCCGCAGCAGTAGCCGGGCGGAACTGGAGCAACTCCTCCACTTTCATCCGGACCACCGCCGGACTCGGTTGGTCGTGGGTGCCGACCGACACGGGACAGTCGCGGTACTCGCCAGCAATCTCTGGCTGTCTGTTCGCCATGAGTCGCCGGTGCGTTTCCCTTACTATCATCGGTGCATTGTGGAGTCGATTGTCGGATTCATCCCCGCGCTAAAGCACGGGCCTTTCTCCTCGATGGCACTGTAATCCTTCGAGTACGATCCGTTCGCAACCAACCCGATGTCAGCCAGGGTTCACGACGATGGACTCAAATCGCTCTGACAGGAGAGCGTCGAGAAGGGCGTCCTCGAACTCGTCGAGTACAATCGGAGTGCCGTCGAGGTCTCGACAGCGGACGGAACGAAACACTGCCGGATGCTCCGGCCGCTGTTCGACGGCCATCGCCTGCAGGATGATATCCAGCCCGGTGTCGTCTTCGACATCGTTTGCGGTCGTCGTGTACGTGGAATCTGTCTGCTGGTATCGTGTAGCCTGATATTCTACGCGGGCGTATCGGCTCCGAAAACGCATCACGACGGGGGACCCGCAGCGGGCGCTACTCGTCGCGGGCGTCCCGCTGTCGGCGTCGGCCCTCGGCATCGAACCCGCCGCTTCCACCGGTCCGTCGCGCCCCGGTGACCTCTTTGACACCGGGTCGTAGGCCGCAGAGGTCCGAGGCGGGGGCCGCACTGGCACGGCCCGAAACGCAGGTTATCGTCCACCGTGACTGCGAACCTGCGACCGTTTCCGTGGGTTCAACTCCCAGTGAGGGAACCCCACGGCTTTAGCCGTAGGAGGATGTCAGGACGGACGATGGGACCCGTCTGCACCGTCGAGGGGATGGTCTACTTCGCGTCGGTGCCGGCGACGAATCGGACGGCGCTGAGCCAGCTCCGGCAGTCCGGACGGCTTGACGATGCGTTTCGGCTGTGTTCCGGAAGTAGGGGACCGTTCGGCGACGGGCCGGCAGTCGATTTCAACCCGGTCGTCCCGTCGGTACGGATTCCGTATCACCGAACGAGGAATCCCCCGGTCAACGTCGTGGAGGACTCCGCAGTCGGGTGCTTGATTGAGCGGTGGCCGGAGGACGCGACGGTCGTACGAACGTCGGACGACCGCTGGAGCGTCGATCTGCTGTCGTGGGCCCGCCACGAGTTATCGCCGGTGTCCGACCCGGAGCGGTACGTCGATCGAACCGGTCGGCTCACGGTCGATCGTGTGCACGAGCTCATAGACCGGTTCTTCGGTCACTATCGGTCACTGCTGTTGGAACAGTTGCTCCGACCGGACGCGCCGCGCGTTTCGAACGCGGAACACCGGACGTACGAGGAGAAACTCCGACAACGGCGGCTGTCCGAGTTCGGCACGGAGGCCTATCCCCTCAAGGACGGTCCGGCGGAGACGGTCGCCTGGAAGAACGTCTGCGAACGGGATCAGTGGACACCGCCAACGATGGAAGTAGGGTCGCTTCCGGCGTTGAACGGGTGAACAGGAGGCCGATTCGTACAGACGCGTCCGAGCCGGGGACGCTCAATTGATGCCTCACTCTATTCAGCAGAATGTACGAACGACCACCGTCCGAAGACCAGGTCGTGGCTGCTTTTTTGACTTCCGAACAAGCACGGGAATACAACGATTTTTAAACACTATTCGTGTAGTTCTATATCAGTGGATTGGACAATATAAGGGGTTTTAGGAGAAAAGTTATACACTCGACCGAGTGGTAGTGTATACCATGCAAGGGAAGCTACGCAGCGTCGAGGGGTCCCGTCCCTCGACGGCCGCCGTCGGTCGTCTCAGGCGCGGCGTGAAGGCGCTGGTCACGACCGGCGAGGCGGTACTGCTCGTCAAGGAAGCGCACGACGACGGGTCGGCGTTCTGGACGCTGCCGGGGGGCGGGCTCGAGGGCGCGGAGTCGCCGGTCGAGGGGCTCCGGCGCGAGTTGCGCGAGGAACTCGGCTGCGAGGTGGTCGTCGACGGCCCGGCCGACCGCGTCTGGTACGCCCACCACTCCCGCGAGCGGACGCTCTCCTCCTATGAGGTCTACGACTGTGGGGTCGCGTCGTCGGTCGAGCCGAACCCCGCCGAGGGGACGCTGGCGGCCCGCTGGGTCGACGCCGACGACCTGCCGCCGCGGACGCTCCCGCAGGTCCGGACGCTGGTCGAACGGCACCCCGAGGTGCGGACGTAGGCGGACGCCGACCGACTAAACGAGCCGGATATCCACGCCGGAAGCGTCAGGTGGGACCGCCGACATCGTGGTCGCATGAACGAGTACGGCGCCTACCGGGCGGCCTTCGAGGACCGGGCGCTGCCGACGGCGTTCCTGGACCGGCCCGCGTTCGGTCCCGCTGAACCACCTCGTCGGCGAGCGGTTCCGCGTCGGCGAGGCCGTCTGCGTCGGTACCGAGCTCTGCGAGCCCTGCTCGTACCTGGAGCGACACCTCGAGGAGCGGGGCGTCCGGGAGGCGCTGGTCCACCGGGGCGGGCTCCGGTGTCGCGTCGTCGAGGGCGGGCGAATCGAGCGGGGCGACCCGATTCGACGAACGTCCACCGATGGTTCCGAAACCGAAGCGTAAAACCGACCACGGCACGTTCTGTCCGACAATGACCGAGCCCGTCGTCGGAACGCTCGTCGACCAGCCGACCGTCGAGGCGCGGGTCGAGTCCGGGGCGGCCCCCGGGTGGGTCCGGGACCACTGGCGGACGTTCGAGGCTGGGCTCACCGGCGAGCGGAACGGCTCGCCGTTCCCCTGCTTCTTCGGGGCCGAGTCCGTCCGCGACGGCGAACCGCTGTACACCGCCGTCCCGTCGATGACCGACAAGGACGTCCTGCTGGACCTCGGCCGGACGCTCGTCGAGTACCTCGACACCTGGCGGGACCACGGCGAGCGCGCGTCGCTCGTGACGTTCTTCCGACCGCCCGCCGAACCCCTCTCGGAGGCCGAGTACCACGAGGCGCTGTGGCACGTCCTCCAGTTCCTCCACGTCCACGATCCGGAGCCGTGGCCCGAGGACATCCCGACGGACCCGGACGACCCCTACTGGGAGTTCTGCTTCGCCGGCGAGCCGATCTTCCCCACCTGCCGGGCGCCGTTCTACGACGACCGGATGAGCCGGTACTGTCCGGTCGGCCTGGAGATAACGTTCCAGCCGCGCGAACTGTTCGAGACCCTCGACGTCACCGCCGACACCGAGGCCGGCCAGCGGGCCCGCGACGTCATCCAGGGCCGCCTCGAGGAGTACGACGGCGTCTGTCCGCACGCCGACCTCGGCGACTGGGGCGTCGAGGGCGACCGCGAGTGGCCCCAGTACATGCTCTCGGCCGACGACGAGCAGGCGCCCGACGAGTGCCCCATCACCGTGACCCGCGAGCACCCGAAATCCGACCTGCTGGTCGAGGACGCCGACCGCATCGTCGGTCCGGTCGAACTGTAACCGCCCCGCCGCCGTGACGCCGGGCTTTTCTACGCGCGCCCCGACCGGTCGGGTATGGACACGCGCGCAAAGCGCGAGGCTGCGGTCGAGGACCTGCGGACCTTCGACGGGGTCGTCGTCGCCTTCTCCGGCGGCGTCGACTCCTCGGTGGTCGCCGCCCTGGCCCACGAGGCGCTCGGCGAGAGCGCGGTCGCCTGCACCGCAAAGAGCGAAACGCTCCCGGCGGCCGAACTCGACGACGCGGCCCGCGTCGCCGAGGAAATCGGCGTCCGCCACGAGGTCGTCTCCTTCTCGGAGCTGGACAGCGAGGCCTTCGTCGAGAACGACGACGAGCGCTGCTATCACTGCCGCTCGATGCGGCTCGGAAAGATGTTCGAGACGGCCCGCGAGCTCGGCATCGAGGTGGTCTGCGACGGGACGAACGCCTCCGACCCGGGCGAGGGCCACCGCCCCGGTCTCCGGGCCGTCGAGGAACTGGACGCCTACTCGCCGCTGCTTGAGCACGGCATCGCCAAGGAGGAGGTCCGGGAGATAGCCCGCGACTACGACCTCTCGGTGGCCGAGAAGCCGTCGATGGCGTGTCTCTCCTCGCGCATCCCGACGGGGCTGGCGGTCACCGAGGAGCGGCTCGGCCGCGTCGAGACGGCCGAGACGCTGCTCCGGACGTGGGGGTTCGAGCAGTTCCGCGTCCGTGACCACGACGGACTGGCCCGCATCGAGGTCGGCGCCGAGGAGCTCGAGCGGGCGCTGGACCCCGACTTCGCGGCGGCGGCCCGCGAGCATCTCACCGACGCCGGCTTCGACCACGTGACGCTGGATCTCGAGGGCTACCGTACCGGCAGCGTCTCGCCGGCCGGCGACGACGCGGGCGCCGAGGGCGCGTCGGACGCCGTCCTCGACGCCGACTACCCTGCCGGCGGGTCGTGACACGAAGGTCGTCCCCGCTCCGGAGGACCATTCCGGTGCCCGCCTCCAGGTGGTCCGGGGCCGTTCCTAACTGTTTAGGGCCAACTGCGAAACGGGCGGGAACACAGTGTCTGGCACGATGCGCCGCCGACAGCTCCGGGATCTGCCCTCGCTTCTGGTCGGCGGGTTCGCGGTCGCGCTGCTGTCGCTTTCGCTGAAACACCACCTCGACGAGATACGGGAACCGGCGTGGGCGCCCGGCCCGGTGCTCGCGATGGCGCTCGAGGGTGCGCCCGCGCTGGTGCTGCTCTACGGCGGCTACTGGCTCGCCGACTCGGAGTTCGACGCCGAGAACCGGTGGACGGTCCGTGCTTGGACGTTCGGCGGCGGCGCCGCCTTCCTGACGGCCACGTGGGCGACGATGGTCGTCCGACGGCTCGAGGGCCGGACCATCGCCGAACCCGTCTTCCCGATTCTCGTCACGACCGTCTCGGGGGCCGTCGCCGGGTTCGCCGCCGGCTACTACAACGCCAGGGCGCGCTCGGAGGCCCACGAGGCCAGGACGGTCGCCGACGCCTTCGCGTTCGTCAACCACTTTATCAGACACGACCGGCAGAACGACCTCTCGGCCATCCGGGGGCACGCCGACCCCCTCGCGGAGGCTGACGCGACCGCGGAGCCGGCCGCCCGCCCCGACAGCGCGACCATCATCGGCGAGAAGGCCAGCGAGGCGATGACGCGCATCGAGACCTCCGGTGCCGTCGCGGAGACGCTCGTCGACGACCCAGCCCTCGAGCGGGTGGACCTCGCGGCCGTCACCGCCGAGCTGGTCGACTCGGCGGCGACGACACACGGCGTGCCGGTGCGGGCGGACCTCCCGGACCGGGCGCCGGTCGTCGCCAACGCCGGCGTCCGGTCGGTCGTCGACAACCTCGTCGAGAACGCCGTCGAGCACAACGACGCCGACGACCCGCGGGTCCACGTCGCCGTCGAGCTGGACGGCGAGACCGCCCGTCTGACGGTCCGGGACAACGGGCCGGGCATCCCCGACGAGCGGAAGGAATCGATGTTCGAGGACGACTCCCTCGAGGGGGCCTCCGCCTGGTCGAGACGCTCGTCGAGCGCTACGACGGCGCGATACGCGTCGAGGACAACCAGCCGCGCGGGACGGCGTACGTGGTCGAACT
>PXQM01000107.1:0-4248 GCA_003021325.1 Halobacteriales archaeon QH_10_70_21 | reverse complement strand
CCTTCGTCGTCGACGACGAGGCGAACTACACGGTCGGGAAGGCCCGGACAACGCCCGAGAACGAGTCGGTCTGCACGAGGAACTCCTTCGGTGACGCCCTGGGGAACTGGGGCGTCGAGCCGGACGTCGGTGCCGGCGACCTGGAGGGCATCGTCTACTCCGGGACGGCGATGATAAACCGCCTCCTCGAGCGGGAGGGCACCGGGGACATCGGCCTCATCACCAACGGCGGCATGGAGGACCAGCTCCGGTTCGGCCGCGGCATCCAGTCGTGGGCCGACCGCTCGTACGCCGGACGCCTGCACGCCCGCGAGCACGAGCACCTCGAGCCGCTGGTGCCCCGGGAGAACATCCGCGGCGTCCGCGGCCGGATGAACATGGCCGGGCTTCCGACGCTGCCGCTGTACGAGGAGGAGGCCTACGAGGCGGTCCACGACCTGCTCGACCGCGGCGTCCGCGTCATCTGCGTGTACTCGTACCTCAACGACAGCCACGAGCAGACGGTCAGGGAAATCGCCGAGGAGGTGATGGACGAGCGCGGCGAGGAGGTCCCGGTGTGGCTCTCCTCCGAGCAGAAGCCCATCCGCGGGGAGGTCCCGCGGATGAACACGCTGGTCATCGAGGCCTACGCCGCCGAGCCGTCCCGCGAGCAGCTCTACCAGGTCGACGAGGGGTTCGCCGAACTCGGCTCCGAGGCGCCGGTCCGCGTGCTGACCTCCTCGGGCGGCACCGTCGCGCCGGAGCACGACTGGCTGGCGGACACGACGCTCTCGGGGCCTATCGGCGGGGTCTTCGGCGGCGAGTTCGACGAGAGAAACCGCGAGTTCGACCTCGACGAGGCGGCGACCGACGAGGCCCGCGAGGAGATCCGCGAGGAGAGCCAGACGTTCGAGGCGTTCTACGAGGCGGAACGCAACCGCGTGCAGGACGGCGACGTCGCAGACGTCGTCGCCGGGATGTACCGCGACGCCTCCGACATGTCCGACGAGTTCGAGGCCGGGTTCCACGTGTTCTGGGACCTCGACGGGAGTGGGTTCTGATGGCGAGCGAGACCGACGAACGGCAGGTGGCACAGCTCATCGAGGGCGAGCTCGGCTGGGAGGAACTGCGGAACGACGTCCTCCCCGACCCGAAGGACGGCCAGCGGTTCGAGGTCACCCGCCGGCTGCTCGAAGAGCGGGTCGAGTGGGACAACCCCATCCTCGTCCCCATCAACGACCACCTCTACGCCGTCGGCAGCGACCAGGGCCGCATCGTCACGTGCGACTGCGGCCACGAGTTCTGCTCGCTGTCGGACAACTGGAAGCACCACGCCCGCGTCCGGGTCCGCGAGGACGAGTCCGAGCACCGCGAGAGCTACCCCGAGTACGGGACGCCGCACCCCGACTGGGACTTCCAGCTCCGGGAGTGGTTCTGCCCGGGGTGTTGCGCGCAACTCGACGTCGACGCCGTCCCTGCCGGCTACCCGGTCGAGAAGGGGTTCGAACCGGACGTGGACACGTTCTACGAGGAGTGGCCCGGCGACCCGGCGCCCGACCGGCGGTAACCCCATCGATGCGGCGTCGGGTCACCCGGACCGTCGCACGGCAAAGAATTATTCCCTATCCTACCAATCGTTCCCGGTATGACCACCGACCGCCGGACGGTCCGGACGACGGTTCTGGTCGCGGTCCTCGCGTGTGGACTGCTGTGCGCGACGACCGCCGCCGCCCAGTCCTCCGGCCCCGATTACACCGAGGAGGCCAACCACACCGTCGTCCTGCCGGACACGACGGACCACTATCCGGGCGAGCAGAACCCGAGGAACGCCAGCCAGCAGTACTGGTTCGCCGGTGAAGAGGGGCTCGAGGCCCGGGGCGCCGAGAGCGGCATCTGGGTCGACCGGGTCGTGCTGACGGCCGGGTGGGTCGACTACTCGGCCTGCGAGCGGAAGAACGTCGAGACGTTCGGTATCGACCGCGGGAACAACAACAGCGGCACGACGGTCGACGAGGAGTACGACACCGCCGAGACGACGTTCCGCGACGGGGAGGTCGTCGTCGAGTTCCCCGACTGGGACGACTTCGTCGGCGACCCGCCGTACCTGGCGCCCGAAGACGCGGTCGTCGGCGCCTACGGCCCGAGCGGGACCGACACCGGCTGTCTGAACGTGACGGGCGAGCCGGGGTGGTACCGGGTCACCGGCTACCTGAACGGGACCGTCGCCGACGAGGACTGCACCGACCGGGACGACCCGGGCTGTGAGCCCGCGGACAAGGTGTCCGTCGACCTCCAGGCGGGGTCCAACTTCGTCTACGTCTGCGAGTGCGACAACGAGTCGGAGGCGCGGGAGGAACTCGGTCCGCCGCCGTCGGAGCGGACCCCGACGCCCACGGCGACGGCGACGGCGACGAAGACGGCGACGCCCACCCCGACGGAGCAGATGGACGACGACGGGACGCCGGCGGAGACGGCCGACGACGCGACGGGCACGCCGGCCGACGGCACCGCCGGAACGGCAACGACGACCAGCGGCTCCGGAGCCGGCCCGGGTCTCGCTGGACCCGCGCTGCTGTTCGGCCTCCTCGCGGCGGTGGTCGCGACCGTCCGCGACCCCGGCGCCTGACCGTCGCGGTCCGGGCGACCCGGGAGGCGCTCGACCCGACGAGTCGGAGGCCCGCGAGAGATTCGGCCCGCCGGAGGATTCGTCCGAGCTGACGGACGCAACGGGAACTCGCCATCCGACGGGCTATCGCCACTCGGTCACGTTCTCCCTGACCACTCGTACCCCGTCGTCGTCGGCCTCGAACTCGTTGGCGCCGCAGTTGGCCTGGTGGTGGCTCCCGAGCGCCGCCGCCAGCTCCATCCCCTTGGCGTGACCCAGGAGAACGTGCAGCGGCCCCCCGTGGGTGACCACGAGGACGGTTCCCGCCTCGCTCTCGAGGAGGCGGTCGAACGCTGCGGTCACCCGCTCGGCCATCTCCCGGAGGGACTCGCCGCTCTCCGGGGTCCGGTCCGCTGCCTCGTAGGCGGTCTTCTCGAGACCGAACTCGGGGACCCGTGCCTCGACGTCGGCGTAGGTCAGCCCCTGGTAGACGCCCAGGTCGCGCTCCCGCCAGTCGGGGGTGTACCCGACCGGCGGGTCCGCCAGCGCCCCGAGGATGCGGTCGGCGGTCGCCCGCGTCCGGCGGAGGTCCGAGGCGACGACGCGGTCGACGTCGTAGGTCTCCGCCAGCCACTCGCCGACGGCGGCGGCCTGCTCGCGGCCCGTCGCGTTGAGGTCGGTCGGTGCCCATCCCTGCATCCGCCCGTTCCGGTTCCAGTCGGTCTCGCCGTGCCGGACGGCGACCACGCGCGTCATCGCCCGCCGGTACGCCGGCGGCACGGATGAGGCTTCGGCCGCGCTCGCGTGCCGGAAGAGATGCGTTTTTACTCCGGGCGGCCGCGCCTTCGGACGTGGCAGCCCCCTCCGGCGTCGAGGAGACCGTCCCCGAGTTCGCCGACGCGTTCCCGTTCGAGTCGTTCAACCGGATGCAGCGCGAGGCGCTGCCCGCCGTCCTCGACTCGGACGAGAACGTCGTCGTGAGCGCCCCGACCGCCAGCGGCAAGACCGCGCTGGCCGAGCTGGCCATCTGCCGGACGCTCCGGCAGGGCGGGACCGCGCTCTTCCTGGCGCCGCTGCGGGCGCTCACCAACGAGAAGGAGGACGAGTGGGAGCGCTTCGAGTCGCTGGGCTACTCCGTCTACGTCGTCACCGGGGAGCGCGACCTCAACCCGCGGCGGGCCGAGCGCGCCGACATCCTCGTGATGACGCCGGAGAAGGCCGACTCGGCGACCCGGAAGCACGACTCGCCGCGGTACTCGTTCGTGACCGACGTGGACTGCTGTGTCATCGACGAGGTCCACCTGCTGGACTCGGACCGCCGCGGCGCGGTACTGGAGGTCACCGTCTCGCGGCTCCGCCGGCTCTGTGCCCCCCGCGTGGTCGCGCTGTCGGCGACGATGTCCAACGTCGGGGACGTCGCCGACTGGCTCGACGCGCCCGCCGACGCGACGTTCGAGTTCGGCGACGACTACCGGCCCGTGCCGCTGCACGCCGGCGTCGAGACGTACGCCCACGGCGACAACGCCTTCGCCGACAAGTACCGCCGGCTCTACCGCGCGCTGGACCTGGCGGAGCCGCACGTTACCGATGGCGGCCAGGCGCTGGTGTTCGTCTCCTCGCGGCAGGACACGGTCCGGGCCGCCGAGAAGGCCCGCGACGAACTC
>PXQM01000106.1 GCA_003021325.1 Halobacteriales archaeon QH_10_70_21 | reverse complement strand
GAAGAATTCCGTGATGAGGAGGCGCCGCAGACGTCTCGAACCACTTGCCCCCGAGGGTGACGGCCGTACGCGTACTGTCCGCCCGTCCCCATCGGCGAGCAGGTCGCCGTACTCAGAGTGCGATTCGACGGTCACGCGGGTGCCCGAATCCGAAGCGCCGCCGTCGTCTCCGTCGGCGTTCCCCTGCCCGCCATTACCGGTGCAGCCCGCGACCGCGAGCACGGCACCGGCTCCGAGGAGTTCTCGACGCGTCCGTGTCATATCCGATGGAGGGGTGCTGCGCTGATAGTGGTTCCTCTCGTGGAAGTTCCGAGAGCCGGCCGCTGGCACCGCTGACGCGATGGAACCTGCTTTCCGGCGGACCGTCCGACGCTCCCGGCCGGGCCGTTCTCATAGTGATTATTGCGACTCTTTACCGCCGGAGAGTCATAGTTCGTGGACCTCGGCCCGCGAACCAGCCGTTCGCATGACATGGTCACGAAAACGATTGCAATAATCGCTATTACAGTAGCGCGCCCGGGTTCATGATGCCGTCCGGGTCGAGCGTGCGCTTCATCGACCGCAGTGCCGCGAGGTATGCGTCCGGGGCCTCCCGGTGGTAATGCTCGCGGTGGCCCCGGCCGACGGCGTGGTGGTGGGTGATGGTCGCGCCGGGGTCCAGCAGCACGTCCGAGGCCGCCCGCTTGATGGCCCGTCACTGCTCGAGTTCGCGGCCCACCTCGGCGGGCGCGACCAGCGTGTAGTACGGCGCCGGGCCGTCCTCGTAGACGTGGGTGAACCGACTGGCCAGGAATCCGGCTCCGCACTCGTCGTGCATCGCCCCGACGACGTTCGACTGCAGCGCCTCGTGGAGTTCCGGGAACCGCTCCCAGGTGACGGCGGTTTCGAAGGTGTCGACCAGCACCCCCATCGACCCCAGGGCGTTGAACAGGCAGGGTCCCTCGAAGAGCGAGACCCGCCAGGAGCCCTCGTCGGTGTCCTCGCGGTCCTCGGCGCCGCCGCCCTCGGTCCGGTCCTCGACCCCGTCGGGACACCGGCCGCCGTGTCCGGTCGCTATCTCGAGCGCCCGCTCGAGGTCGTCGTCGACGGGGTGGTCGGTTGACTCGAAACCCACCACGAGCAGGTGGCTGCCGTCGAACGCCAGTTCGTTCAGCATCGCCTCCTTGCTGTCCAGCAGCCGGCAGTTCGCGGGGTAGAGCCGCGCCTGGACTATCCCCCGCGTGGCCTCGACGGCGTCCCAGTAGTCGTCGAACCGGACGGTCGCCCTGGCGCGGTGGGGCGGCCGTGGCTGCACGCGTATCCAGCCCTCCGTGATGACGCCGAAGGCGCCCTCGCTCCCCAGCAGGAATCGTTTGGGGTCCGGGCCGGCCCCCCGAGGCGGGCAGCCGTCGCGTCTCCAGCGCCCCGGCGGGCGTGACGGCCCGCACCGACTCCACGAAGTCGTCGATGTGCGTGTACCGGGTCGCGAAGTGGCCGCCGGCGCGGGTCGCCACCCAGCCGCCGAACGTCGAAAACTCGTAGGACCGGGGATAGTGCCGCAACTGCAGGTCGTGGTCGGCGAGCTGGGCCTGTATCTCCGGCCCCGTCGCACCCGCCTGAATCCGCGCGCTCCGGGAGTGTTCGTCCACCTCGAGCACGCGGTCCATCTCCCGGGTGTCCAGCGAGACGACGCCGGCGTAGCCGTCGCCGTCGCACTCGACGCCCCCGACGACGCTCGTCCCGCCGCCGTAGGGGACGACCGCGACACCCTCCGATGCGGCCCACTCGACGACGGCCCGGACCTCGGCCTCGTCGCGGGGGCGTGCGACCAGGTCCGGCGCCGCCGAGAAGTCGCCGCGGAACCCGCGAACGAGGTTCCGGTAGCCCTTCCCGTAGGTGTGGCTCGCCCTGACCCGGCGGTCGCTCGTCACGACGTCGGTCAGTTCCGCAGGCGCCTCGAGGCCGTGCGGCGGCATCTCGACGTCCTCGAGCGTCGGGTACTCCACGAGCGGGCGCTCGGGGAACCCGAGCATCCCCTCGATGCGGTCGGCCAGCTCGCGGCGCTCGTCGGCGTCCGGGAGCCGGTCCTCGTGGCCCCAGGCCCAGAAGCTCAGGCGGCCGTCGGTCACCGTGCCCGCCTCCGGTCGGCCGTCGTGCCCGCACCTGGTGAGAGCGGCCTGTTAAACCTTCCACCGGCTGGCGACGGCGCGACCGGAACGACGCCGACCAACTCGGTGACCGGCGAAACGGTTGTGCCGCCCCGGAGCGAGGACCGGCGTATGCCACGACTGGTGGCCGCGAGTCCGCTCCCCTCGCCGGACGGGGTGGTGGGATGAACGGGGTCTCGGGGTCGGTCAGGGGTCGCGTCCTCGCGCTGTTGGCGCTCGCGCTCTCGGCACTGGTCGCACGGGCGCTCGCCGGGAGCCTCGGTGCGCCGCCGGCCCTGGTGCGCGGACTCTACCTGTTCGCACTCGCGAGCCTCGTCGCCTGCGTGCTCGTCGTCGCAACGGACTGAGCGTCGCCCAGCGCGCCACGGGGGTCGGTCAGTCCGCGGATTCGCTGGCGTCGCTGCCGGTCGTCGCCGACCCATCGACGGACGGCAACAGTTCGCCGGTCTCCCGGTAGACTCCGGCCACGAGGATGGCGCCGGCGAAAAGCGGGAGCACGGCGCAGGCCGCGTAGACGGGCCAGAACCCGACGGCCTCGACGAGCGGGAGCGACACCATCGGGCCGAGGCCGCCGCCGACGTCGCCGAAGACGTTGTTCGTGCCGACGGCCCGACCCATCCGCTCGTCGGGCGTCAGGTCCGCCAGCAGCGCCATCAGCGGGCCGCTGGTGCCGCCCTGCCCCGCGCCGACCAGCACGCAGGCGGCCGCGAGCGTCGGCACCGTGTCGGCAGCCGCAAAGAGCAACAGTCCGACGAACGTCAGCAGGAGGAACGCCACGAGCGCGGGCATCCGCGAGCCCTGGCGGTCGCTGGCGTAGCCGCTCAGGAACATAAAGACGGCCGCTGAGACGACTGTCACGGCCATGAAGACGCCAGAGGAGCCCTGGGCGTCGAAGCCCAGGACGGTGAGCCCGTTGGCGTCGAGAAAGAGCACGAGCGTCGCGAAGATGACGCCGATGTACGCGAAGAGGACGGTGAAGTTGACGAGGCCGACGGTCACGGAGGGGAGGGCGGTGTCGACGTCCCAGGGCTTGACCGACCGGCGGGAATCGCCCTCGACGTGCGTCTCTGGGACCGCGAGGTACGCGATCAGACTCGCAAAGAGGGCGAAGGCGGTCGCGGTCACGAAGGCTGCCACCGTGCCGTACGTCTCGCTGACGACGCCGCCGACCACCAGCCCCGTCGGGAACCCGAAGATGACGCCGCCGCGGATGAGGCCCATGTTCGTGCCCCGCGAACCGCCGTCGCTGATGTCGGCGGCGATGGTGTAGGCGGTCGCGAAAACGAGCGCGCTGCCGATACCCCACCCGAAGCGCGACACCAGGAACCAGGCTGCCGGCGCCCCGGAGTTGGTCGCGACGATGTACCCCGCGGTCCCGACCCCCTGAACGAGGAGGCCGACCACGAACGGCGTTCGCGTCCCGGCGCGGTCGACGACGATGCCGGCCGGCGCGTTCGCAAAGAGCCTCGTGAACCGGTTGGCGCTCAGGATGAGGCCCACGAGGAACGGCGAGATGCCGAGGACGACGCCCAGGTTCGGCAGAATCGGGAAGACGACGCCGCCGCCGAAACCGACGAAGAAGGTGCTGGCAATGACCGCGGCGACGATGGCGCGGTCGCTCCCCCCGGAGGACAACCCGTCCGCGTCGTCGGTCGTTGCCGCCACTACTTTGACTGACCGGTCAGTCAGTAAAGTGGTTTCGGAATCGCGAGCCCCGAAACCGTCCGCCAGCGGAAGCGATTTGCCGGTGGGGACCCAACCGGTCGTCCGATGGGAGCGGGGACGATGGAGGACGCCGAGGCCGTCGCTCGTGAACTGCTGTCGGCCGGCGGATTCGACTACGACGCGTCGTCGGTCGCCCTCGACGACGCCGACGCCTTCGCCAGGCTCGAGCCGCCCGTCCGGAAGTGGTGGGTCGAGGAGTTCGGCGCCTTCGTCCCCGAGAACGGCGGGCTGTTCACGCCGCCGCAGAAGGGCGCCATCCCGCGCATCGACGACGGGACGAACACCCTCGTCTGTGCGCCGACGGGCAGCGGCAAGACGCAGGCGAGCTTCTGTGCCATCATCGACGACCTCTTCGAGCGCGCACGCTCGGGGGACGGCCTCGAGAACAGCGTCTACTGTCTCTACGTCTCGCCGCTGAAGTCCCTCGCCAACGACATCCACCGCAACCTGGCGGAGCCGCTGGACGGCATCACCGAGACGCTCGAGGCCCGCGGCGAGTCCGTCGAGATACGTCACGCGATACGCCACGGCGACACCAGCGACAGCGACCGGCAGGCCATGCTCGAGACGACGCCGCACATCCTCAACACCACGCCGGAGACGCTGGCCATCCTGCTGAACAGCCCGAAGTTCAAGAGGAAGCTCGAAACCGTCGAGTACGTCATCGTCGACGAGATACACTCGCTTGCGGAGAACAAGCGGGGAACGCATCTGGCGGTGTCCCTGGAGCGGCTGGAGGCGATGTGCGAGACCTCGCCGACGCGAATCGGCTGCTCGGCGACCGTCGAGCCGCTGGAGACGATGGGCGAGTTCCTCGTCGGCGGCAGCTACGAGGACGGCGAGTGGCAGCCCCGCGAGTACGACGTCGTCGACGCGCGCTTCGTCCGGGAGTTCGACGTCGAACTCTCCTGCCCGACGGACGACCTCATCAACACCCCGCGGGACGTCGTCACCGACCGCTTCTACGACCGGCTCGCCGAGCTGGTTTCCGGGCACACGAACACGCTGGTGTTCACGAACACGCGGTCCGGGGCCGAGCGGGTGCTGCACAACCTGCGCGAGCGCGGCGGGTTCGACGAGTCGAACTCGGGCTGTCACCACGGGTCGCTGTCCAAATCCCGGCGCAAGGACATCGAGGAGGGGCTCAAGGCCGGCGAACTCGACGTGGTGACCACGTCGACCTCCCTGGAGCTCGGTATCGACATGCCGTACCTCGATTTGGTGGTACAGGTCGGCTCCCCGAAGTCCGTGGCTGCACTGCTGCAGCGGGTCGGGCGCGCCGGCCACCAGCTCGGCGAGACCGTGAAGGGCCGGGTCGTCGCCCTGGACCGCGACGAACTCGTCGAGTGTGCGGTGATGCTGAAGAAAGCCGAGGAGGGGTTCGTCGACCGCGTCTTCGTCCCGGAGAACGCCGACGACGTCGCAACCCAGCAGGTCTACGGGATGGCCATCAACGGTCCCCGGCCGGAGTCCGAAATCCGGGACATCGTCCGGAGCGCCTACCCGTACCGGGCGTACGACGATGCCGACTTCGAGCGGCTGTTCCGGTACCTGACCGCCGACTACGAGGGGATGGAGGCGAAGAACGTCTACGCGAAGGTCTGGCGCGACGAGAACGACCCGCCGGACGGTGAGTACCACTACGACGAGTTCGAGCCCGGGACGCCGCTGGTCGGCAAGCGCGGCCGGATGGCCCGCGTCATCTACATGACCAACATCGGTACCATCCCGGACTCCTTCACCTGCGACGTGTTCACGCGGTCCGGCGACGAGTGGGTCGGCCAGCTCGACGAGGAGTACCTCGACACACTCGAGAGTGGCGACGTGTTCGTCCTCGGCGGCGACCGCTACGAGTACCGCTACCGGCGCGGGTCGAAGGTGTACGTCGACCGGACACGCGCCCGCCCAACGGTGCCGTCGTGGTTCTCCGAGCGGCTGCCGCTCTCGTACGACCTCGGCCGCGAGATACTGGCGTTCCAGCGCGAGTTGCTCGAGCGGCTCGAGGCCGACGGCCCCCCGGGCGTCCGCCGGTGGCTCCGGGAGTTCCCCCTCGACGAGAACACCGTCCGGGCGATAACCCGAATGTTCGACGCCCAGGTCCGCTACGGCGGCCGCGAGAGCGTCTCGACGGACCGCCGGCTCGCCGTCGAGGTCGAACTCGACCGCGAGGAGTACCGGCGCAACTACTACGTCCACGCCAACTACGGCCGCCGGTTCAACGACGGGCTCTCGCGGCTGCTCGCGTACCGCTGTGCCCAGGAGGCGAACACGAACGTCAAGGTCGCCGTCGCCGACCACGGCTTCACGCTCTCGATGCCGCTGAACCGGAAGGTGGACCTCGGGTCGCTCGTCCGCGACATCGAGCCGACGGCGGTCCGGCCGGACCTCCGGGCCGCCCTCGACGGGACCGACCTCCTGAAGCGGTACTTTCGCATCAACGCGACCCGCGCGCTGATGATACTGAAGCGGTACAAGGGCCACGAGAAGTCCGCCAGCCAGCAGCAGGTCTCCAGCGAGATGCTTCTGGGGTTCGCCGAGGAGAAGGCGGAGTTCTCCGTCATGGAGGAGACCTACCGCGAGATACTCGAGGACAAACTCGACGTCGGCGCCGTCGAGACCCGACGCCGCGCGCGTTCGGCCTGGCGACGCTGATGGCGAGCGACGTCGTGCTCGCCGAGGACGAGTCCGCCGTCCTCCAGGAGTTCCACGACCGTGTGATGGAGCAGATCGGCGACGACGGCGAGAGCGTCACGGCCGACGGCGACTGATTCGTGTCGTGGGAACAGTCGACAACGTTTTGACCGCCTACGGGGTTACTCCGTACGAAGATGGAACTTGGGGATGCGCTCCGGAACCTCGCGGACCTCGTCGATCGAATCGACGGAGCCGACGCCGACGTCGTCGAAGCAAACCCCGAGTCGTTCACCGACGACGGGAGCCTCATCGCGAACGTTCGGGTCAGGCTCCCGCCCGACAGGAACGTGGATGTCGGACGAACGGAGCAGGCGCTCGAAACCACTCCCGAGACGGACGACCCCGCACCGGGCGAGGGGGGTGGCGGGACCGAGACCACAGAAGAGACGTCGCAGGCAGATGGAGCAGACGAGGAGTCGACTGGGAGCCGCTCGGCCGGTACGGGCGCCGCAACGAACGAAACCGAACCGGTCGAGGAGTCGACGGATGACGACGACGTCGAGTGCACCCACGAGGGGTGTTCGTCTACCTTCGACACCGAGCACGGGATGCGCATCCATCGCTCGAAGGCCCACGACTCCGGCGGTCCGGAACGGGACGCCGACCGTCTCCGGCAGGTCTACGAGCGGCACGACTCCTTCGAGGCGATGCGCGAAGCCCTCGACGTCGACGTGAGCGCCCAGACCGTCCGCCGGTGGATGATGGACGAGGGAATACACGTCACGAACGGTGGGTCCAACGGCGGGAACCCCGACGAGACCGCCGCCGAGGGGTCAAGCCCGGACGACGTCGGGAGCGCGGCGGAGCAGGGCGTCACCGAAGCGGAACCGGACGACGGAGCCGGTAGCCCGCCCGTCGGTGCCGACGCCGAGCCGGCGGGGGAGAGGGAGGACGAGGCCGCGCCCCGGAATCCGGCCGGTCAGGGCTCGGACACCTCCCCGGAGCTCCCCGAGGTCGACGCCTCGCTCCCCGAAGGCGTGACGGCTGCCGACCTCTGTGAGGCGGTCGACGATGCCTCGACGCTGTACGACGTCCAGAAGCGCCTCGAGCTCGACCGGGAGACGGCCCGGAGCGTGCTCTCGGAGTACGACCTCCTCGAACTCGTCCACGGCCGGGTCGCCGACAAGCACCGCCGGGAGGAGCTGAAGGATGAAATCGACGACCGGCTCGAGGCCAACACCTCGACGGTCAACTCGAGTTCGGACTGAGTCAGACCAGCAGGGTGTCGAGGGCGTCGGGAACCACGAGCACGTCGCTGCCCGGTTCGACCGCGTCCGCGACCGTCTCCCGGGCGGTCATCAGACACTCCTCGACCACCTCCGGCGCCTCGCTGTTGGTCACGTAGACGTCGTGGTCGCGGAGCGCTCGCGCGACGACGAACGCTCGCTGCGCGCCAGGCTCGTAGCCGTTCCGCATCGTCTCGTACAGCGAGGCCGCGTCGTCGGCGCCGGAGAGCCGCTCGTAGAAGCGCCGCTCGCCGGATCCCTCGCCGGCGCCCTCCGCGAGCCTCGCGGGGACAACGACCCGCCCGCCGTCCCGGAGCGGGTTGTTCGCCCCCAGGACCACGTACGTCGCCGCCCGGGTCGCCTGATAGAGGTTCGCGTCCTTCGGGGCGCCGACGCCGGCGACGACAGCGTCGAACTCCCCCGCCACCTCGACGGAGAGCGCGTCCCTGGCGCTGTCGGCGAGCCGGCGGACCACTCCTCGCGGATCGCCGGCGGCGACGTCGAGAACGCCCGCCGACCCTCCGCCCTCGTCCGACCCCGCGTCGCTCGCTTCGCCCGTCCGGGTCCCGGTCGGGCCCCTGGTGACGTTGAGACAGAACTCCAGCCCACAGCGGTCGCCGGCCTCGTCGACGGCTTCGCGGAAGGGGTTGCTCTCGACCCGGCCGAGCCGGACGCCGTCGTTCCCGAGCATCTCCGGGCCGTGCGTGTACCGGATGAGCGGGTCGCCGCCGGCGCCGATGGCGACCGTCTTGCCGCCGCCCGAGTCCTCGGGGTCGTGGTTGACAGCGAGGTCCGCGTGCTCGCCGAGCATCGCCTCCAGCTCCTCGTCCGTCATCGGCCGGTGGAGCCCCAGGCCGACGACGACGGTCACCTGTTCGCGGTAGACGCCGGCGCGCTGCAGCTCCGACAGCAGGACGTCGACCAGCACGTCGTCCGGCGTCGCCCGGGTGAGGTCGGTGACGACGATGGCGACCGTATCGTCGGGCGACACGAGGTCGGTGACGGCCGGACCGACCGGGTCTGCGACCGCCGCCTCGGCCGCCGCCCGGACGTCGACGGCCTCGCCGCCGGGCGGCTCGGCGACCGTCACATCGCAGTCGGGCAGCGCCACGTCGACCGCCCCCTCGCCGAGCGGCACCTGGAACCCCCCCATCGGCTCAGCCCTTGATGTTGCAGACCGGGTAGACGCGGGCGACCTTGTCGCCGATGCCCAGCTCGTCGCTGACACGGACCACCTCGTCGACGTCCTTGTAGACGCCGGGGGCCTCCTCGGCGATGGTGGCGCCGCTGTTGGCCTTGACGTGTATCCGGTTGCCGTCACGGAGCTCGTCCTGGACGTCGCCGCCCCAGAACTCGTTTTTCGCCTGCGTGCGGGACATCAGCCGGCCGGCCCCGTGGGCCGTGGACCCGAACGAGATGCCCATCGACTCGCTGCCGCCGCAGAGCACGTAGGAGCCGGCGCCCATGCTCCCCGGGATGATGACCGGCTGGCCGACGTCGCGGTAGGCCGCCGGCACCTCGGGGTGGCCGGCCGGGAACGCCCGCGTCGCCCCCTTCCGGTGGACGAACAGTTCCGTCTGCCCGCCGTCGACCTCGTGGACCTCCTTCTTCGCGATGTTGTGGGAGACGTCGTAGAGCAGCTCCATCCCGAGGTCCTCCCACGGCGTCCCGAACACGTCGGCGAACACCTCCCTCGTGCGATGGGTGATGAGCTGGCGGTTCACCCACGCGAAGTTGATGGCCGCACACATCGCGTCGTAGTAATCCTCGGCCAGCTGCGACCCCGCCGGCGCCGCCGCGAGCTCCTTGTCGGGCAGCTGCGAGAGGAGCCCGCTGTGGGCCTCCTCGATGTCGCGGAGGTAGTCGTTGCAGACCTGGTGGCCCAACCCCCGCGACCCGCAGTGGATGAGGACGACGACCTGGTCCTCCTCGAGGCCGTATGCCTCGCCGATGGCCGAATCGAAGACGTCGGTGACGCGCTGGACCTCCAGGAAGTGGTTGCCCGACCCCAGCGACCCCATCTGATTTCGGCCGCGGTCCTTGGCCTTCTTCGAGACGGCCGAGGCGTCGGCGTCGGGCCGCATCCCCTCGTCCTCGCAGTGCTCGAGATCGGACTCGACGGCGTAGCCGGCCTCGAGACACCAGTCGACGCCGCGCTCCAGGGCCGCCTCGACGGTGTCGCCGCTGCCGTCGGCGATGCCGCCGCCGCCCAGCCCCGACGGAATGGCGTCGAACAGCGCATCGACGAGGTCAGCCTCCCTGCCACGGACGTCGTCGTAGGCGAGGTTCGTTTTAACCATTCTGACGCCGCAGTTCGAGACGACGAGCCCGTTTGCGACGAAGTTGTGGGCGTCATGTTCGACCCCGACATCGTAGACGGGCTCGGTGCCCGCCGACTCGATGGACTCGATGGTGACCGGAATCGTCAGGTTCTCGTGAACCTCCGTGGCTTCGCAGAACTCCTCGAACGCCGGGAAGTCGGCGGGTAGCCGTGGTCGGTCCGACCGGCCGCTCCGGGCACTGCGTTCGACGAAGCGTCCGTTGGCGTCGTATCCCTCTTTGGGTTCCGAAACCGGGGGTCCGCCGTCGGCGAGCGTTCGAACCTCGGAGGCGACCTCCGCTCGCCGTTCGATGACGTGCTCCTTCCTGCGGAGATACTGAACGGCGAGAGCGGCTTTTCGCTGTTTCTCCCTGTTGTACGTGTATCCGAACTTGGAGAAGAACCGAATCAAGTTCGCCGGGTCGCTCTCGATGCCGAGTCGTAGCCGCTCTGTGTCGTCCGTTCCGGCCTCGAAGCGCTCGATATCGTTCGTCTCGATACCCATCGAATCGAGCGCCGTCGCAATCTCCCGGAGGAACTGCGCTCCGAAATCAGCCACCCCGGCTCGACGGTTCTGCGAGACCCTCGGGCCGTAGAAGTTCGTATTCGACGCTGTCGATGGTGTGCTCATCTCCGCGCCGAAGAACGCGGAGAGATACAGGGCCTGCTGCCAGTCAGTCAGCCGGTCGAACCAGTCCGGGAGGGTGAACGACGACCTGACCTCGCTGCCGTCGGGGACTCCCATATGACGAAGCAGCTGTTTGAAGCCGTGCGCACCGACCTTGACGCCGTACTCGGTTCGCGTGGGTTCGTCCCCGTCTATCTCGTGGTCTCGCTCACGGGAGTAAACTCTCGACGGGGTGAATCCGAGTGCAGCGATATCCTCGCGGATGGCTTCGAGGTCCTCGGGGTCCGCGTAGAACCGGCTCTGCGGCCCGCGGAACGCGCCGTCGCCCACGTGGAATCCCGCCAGCTTGAGGAGCCTGTTGAACGCTTCGTCAGTCGATTTCAGCGGGAGCAGGTCGTTCCGCTTCAGGAACGCGACCAACTGCGGATCTTCGTCCGCGACGTCCTGTTCGGTGAGGACGGTGAACTCGTCGGGGTCCTCGTGCTGGATTCCCTCGAACGGATGGACGAAGACGGTATCACCCTCGTCGAGTTCGCCGAGTTCGACCATACCCTCCGGTGTCAGAAACGGGTGATCACCGGTTGCGCGGACCGTTCTGCCGGTCTGGGTACGCATCTCGAAAACCTGGCGTTCTCCGGATTCGGTGAAGAGCCGCAGGTCGGACTCGGTAAGTTCGTCCCCGGCTACCAGCGCCGCTTCGTCCTCGAACCGTTCTCGAAGGTCGGCTATCGGCAGCTTCCGGCCAAAGGAGAGTCGAACGTCGGTATCTCCCGTGAGGCAGTTGATGTCATAGCCCACCGCTCCGGGCGAAATACAGCCGTTCTCGGCGTCGATGCCCGCGACGCCGCCGACCGGGAAGCCGTAGCCCTGGTGACCGTCCGGCATACAGATGGCGTACTTCTCGACTCCGGGGAGGTGGGTCGTGTTCCGGAGTTGCTGGAGGGTCCTGTCGTCGGCGATCTCCTCGAGCAGCGCCTCGCTGGCGAACACCCGCGCCGGGACGCGCATCCCGTCCTCGGGCGGCATCTCCCAGACGTAGTCGCGGACCTTGTGCAGCGTGATGTCGCCCGCCTCGAACGTGGTCATACACGACGGTTTCGTGCGACCGGCCCAATAAGTTACGACCCGAAGAGAAGCAGAAACGACTACCAATCGGGTTCGAGTCAGATGCATCGGAAAAGGCATCCATGAGGCGCGGGGAGCGCGCCGGGCGGTCCGGGTCCAGAGAGCGCGGCGCTCTCTGGTCGTCACGAACGGCGCGTGGCGCCGGTCGAACGACCCTGGCGGCGGGCGAAGTGAGCCGCCGTGCGGCTTTCTCCCCGCGTTTCTGCGAGGCGCGGGTCCCGGAGCGAGCGAACCGAGCGAGGAATCCCGACGCGTATAGACTGGGTCTCACAAGCCTTTGCCCTGCAGCTCC
>PXQM01000124.1:1406-8089 GCA_003021325.1 Halobacteriales archaeon QH_10_70_21 | reverse complement strand
AGTCGCCGGTGGGAGGTCGCGCCGAACACGCTCGCGACGGTCCGTATCAGTCGTCGGCCGGAGCGGCCTCCGAGCCCGCGTCGACCGACGTCGCGATACCGGCGCCGTTCGCCTCGAGCGCCTCGACGATGAGTTCGGCGACGT
This sequence comes from Halobacteriales archaeon QH_10_70_21, assembly GCA_003021325.1. Next base: position 7,945 of record PXQM01000124.1, on the reverse strand, counting down.
CGACGATCTCGATGTCCTCCTCGAAGCCCCCAGTCTTGCGGCCGTCCTCGTACATCGTCATGCACATCGGGCAGGCGACGACGAACTTCTCGACCGCGTCGCCGGCGTCGGTGTCCTCCAGGGCCTCCCGGAGCCGTTCCTCGCTGGGCTTTTCGTCCTCCTCGAGGTCCATCCAGAGGCCGCCGCCCCCGCCGCCACAGCAGAAGGAGTTCGCCCGGTTGCGGGGCATCTCGTGGAGGTCACACCCCGTGGCGCGGACGAGCCCCCGGGGCGCCTCGTACTCGTCGTTGAACCGGCCGAGGTGACAGGGGTCGTGGTAGGTGACCGTGTAGTCGAGCTCGTCGCCCGACAGTCCCAGGGCGTCGACGCCGACCAGCTCCTCGACGGTCTGCGTCCAGTGGTAGACCTCGACGTCGCCCTCGTGGTTCCAGTAGCCCTCGATGACGAACTCCATCATCGGGTCGTCGGCGAACTCCTCGAAGTCGACCTCCGGGTACTCGTTCTTGAACGTGTTGTAGGAGTGGGGGTCCGTACAGACGATGGTCTCGTAGTCGCACTCCCGGAAGGGGTCGACGAGGGGGCCGGCCTGCTCGACGAAGAGGAACTCCTCGCCGATGCGGCGGATGTCGTTGCCGTCGTAGACCTCGTCCTCGTAGAGGATGCCGACCGAGACGTCGGCGTGCTCGAAGATGCGCGCGAGCGAGCGGGCGACCCTCTTGTTGCGGTCGTCGTAGCTGGGGTAGTCGCCGACGTACCAGAGGTACTCGACGGACTCCTCGCGGGCGTCCGCCACGTCGAACTCGAGGTCGTCGGTCCAGTTACCGCGGTCCGGGGCCGGGTCGCCGAACGTGTTGCCCTTCGTCATCACGTTCTGGAACATGTCCTGGATCTCGGGGCGGACGTCGCCCTGGTCGACCTGCTGGCGGTTCAGCCGGGTGAAGCTCTTGAGATGCTCGATCTCGACCGGGCAGGCGTCCATGCAGGCCATACACGCCATGCAGGACTCCATCGTCTCGGTGTCGATGACGCCGCCCCCGTCGGCGATTATCTCCTTGGGCTCGCCGCCGGCGTCTACCGACTGGCGGTACTCCTTGAGGTCGAGGATGACGTCGCGGGGGTCCAGCGGCCGGCCGGAGGCCTTCGCCGGGCAGACGGACGAACAGCGGCCGCACTTGGTGCAGGCGTCCTGGTCGAGCAGCTCCTTCCAGGAGAAGTCGTCGATGGACTCGGCGTTGGTCGCGTCCAGATCCGAGGGGACGCCGGGCAGGCGGGCGCCCGCCTTCTCGTCGCGGGTGACGACGTTGGCGAACGACGAGAACATGTGGAACGGCTTGGCGTAGGGGATGGCGGCGATGAAGACGAACGCGAGCAGCGTGTGGGACCACCAGGCGATGGGGTAGACGGCCGCGGCCATCGAGGCGTCCATGCCCACGGCGCCGAAGGCGAGCGCAACGGCGGTGCCGACGAAGCTGACCGACTCGGCGCCCTGCCCGAGGATGCGGAGCCCCTCCAGCAGGAAGCCGCCCAGGCCGATGAGGAACAGCGACCACACGAGGAAGGCGTCCTCCCAGTTGGTGTGCTTGCCCCACAGCCGGTCGTTGCGGAGCACGTAGCGGCGCCACAGCGCCACGCCCAGCCCGACGACGAACAGCAGGCCGAGCGCGTCCGTCACCAGCTGGTAGGAGAGATAGAAGTCGCCGACCCAGAAGGACTCGCCGGTGACGACCCGGTAGAAGTCGATATCGATGAAGAGGATGGTCGTCGCGATGAGCAGCGTGAGAAAGCCCCAGAGGATGAACGCGTGCATCAGCCCGCCGACCAGGTCGCGGTTGAACTGCTTCTCGTTGGAGGCGGCTATCTTGGCCGCCGAGGCGATGCGCGAGGGGAGGTCGTCGAGCCGGTCGAACCAGTCCGCCGTGCCCTCCGCGTAGCGGGCGAACCGCTGGTAGATACCGATGGCGGCGACGAGAACCGTCAGAGTGGCGAGGAAGTAGAAGACCACCTTCTGGACCGGGCCGATCTGCCAGTAGGTCTCGCGGGCGACCTCACCTCCTGCCTGGAGCGGGAGCGCCGTCGACATACGAAAACACGCGGGGACCTACCCGCTTAAGCTTTGCCACACGAACGGGCGAGACCGCCGTACTACGGGGCTTCAACCCGCCGAGACTGTGATTGCCGGCTCCCTCATGTCGCGCCGTGAACGGCGACGGCGACGAGCCCGGCCGCCAGCGCCAGCGCCGGAACGTCCCGGTAACCCAGACGCAGCTCGGGGAGGGTCGGGTTCCAGGCGAAACAGCGGGCCTGCAGCGCGAGCGCGAGGCGGTCGGCGCGCTCGAAGGCGCGGTTGAACGCGGCGACGGCGAGGAGCCGGGCCCGGTCCCGAACCGACCGCCGTGCTCCGAGCCGCGCCTGCTGTGCGTCCCGGATGCGCGCGACGTCCCGCTGTAGTAACGGCAGAAACCGGAACACGAGAGCGACCCCGACGCCGAGGAACCGGCCGAAGCGTCCCGGGACGGTCCACTGTATCGCGGCCCGGGAGGCCCGGACCGGCGTCGTCCGGACGTAGGCCGCGCTAACGAACAGGACGAGCAGAATGCGGTAGCTGGCCAGCGCCGGGGGGACGGCGTCGGCGACGACGAACCACGGCGTCCCGAGCGTCAGTCCCTGCAGCAGCGGCGCACCGACGAGGAACGGCAGGAGGTACCGCAGTTCCCGGGCCGCAGCCACCGGGGAGGTGTCGGCTGCGAACAGCAGCACGCCCGTCAGCACCGTGAGCCAGACCAGCCCGCTGGGTGTGGTGTACACGAAGGCAGCGACGACGAACCCGAGCTGGACGGCGAACTTCGAGCGGGGGTCGAGTCGGTGTGCCACGGAGTCGCCGGGGCGGTAGGTGAGCGTCACGGCCGACGGATACCCCAGTCGTCGAGTTCCGGGACGACCGCGTCGGGCGCCCCGGTACGGACGATGCGTCCCGCCGACATCACCACCATCCTGTCGGCCAGCCCCGTGAGGTCTCTGAGGTCGTGGGTGACGACGACGACGCTGGTTCCCGCCCTGTGTAGCGCCTCGAGCCGGTCGAGAACCGACCTGCGCGCCGGCCGGTCGAGGCCGGTGAACGGCTCGTCGAGGACGAGATGCGACGGCTCCATCGCCAGCGCGCCGGCGATGGCTACCCGTGCCTGTTCGCCGCCAGAGAGGCGGTCGATACGCTTCTCGCCGTACCCGTCGAGGTCGACCGCAGCGAGTGCCTCCCCGACCCGCCGGTCGATGTCGGCCCGCGGGAGTCCGAGGTTCTCGGGGCCGAACGCCACGTCGGCCGCGACCGTCGCGGCGACGAAGCAGTCCCGCGGGTTCTGGAACACCATTCCGACCTGCGTCCTGGCGGCGACGAGGTCCGCGAGGACGTCCGTGCCGTCGACCTCGACGGTTCCCGAATCCGGCTCCAGCAGTCCGTTGAAGTGGCGAACGAGCGTCGTCTTTCCGGAGCCGTTCGGGCCCGCGAGGACGACGAACTCGCCGTCATCGATGCGCGTCGAAACCCCGTCGAGAACGGCCTCGTCGCCGTACCGGTAGACGAGGGTCCGCGTCTCGATCATCTCACCCCGGCAGGACGTGTTCGTTGAGCGACCCGCTCTGGATGATAGCAAGCGCGACGAACATCTTGAGAGCGTCACCCGGAATGAACGGTAGGGAGGCGAGCGTCAGCGCCTCGACGAATCCGATGTCGTTCACGACCGCGAACTGTGCGGTCCCGAGGGCGTAGATAACCACGATTGCGACCGTCATGCCCACGAGCGGTCTGAGCGGCGGGACCGTGCGGAGGTCCGTGGGTTCGAGCCCGCCGTGTGCGAGATAGCCCGTCGCCGCCGCAGCAATCGGATACGAGAACAGGTACCCACCCGTCTGCCCGGCTAGGACACCGATGCCGGCCGAGCCACCCGCGAACACCGGCGCACCGACCGCGCCCGCGACGAGGTACAGGAGCATCGAGGCTGCGCCCCAGACCGGCCCGAGCAGTAGTCCGGCGAGGAACACGCCGAGTACCTGGAGCGTAAAGGGCACCGGCGAGAGCGGTATTGGAATCGTTCCCAGGAAGGCGAACGCGCCGGTCAGTGCCGCCAGCAACGCCGCGCGGGCGATGTTGAGCGTCGTCTCGTCGCCAACCAGGTCGACGTCGGACGTCGTGGTGTTGCTCATGGAGGCTCCAACCGCGTAAACCGACTTACTCTTGTCGGTTTACGACGAACGAGGAGCAGGTTTATGTTTCGGGATACACTACCGCGGGAGTCACGATGGACGAGAAGACCGAGGAACTCCGGGATATATTCATCGACGTCGCGGACGAGGAGACCGTGACGGAGCAACAGGAGGAGTCCCCCGGCTCGCTGACGGATTCCGAGGAATCGACGGAGCGCCTCGGTGACATCGTCGCCCGCATGCGCGAGGAGTACGAGTTCGCCACGGACCTGTCCGACGAGGCGCTCGCGACGGTCGTGGAGGGGTTCTACCGCGACCTCTCGGACGCCGACATCGCCGAAGAACTCGGCGCCTCCGGCCGCGAGGTCTTCCGTGCCCGCATGGACCTCCACCTCGTCAGGGAGCGCGACACCGACGCCCCGTTCGAACTCGCGGCCCTCCGGGACCTGCTGACCGAGGACCGCTCGACGGGCGAGATCGCCGACCGCCTCGACGTCTCGGAGTCGACCGTCCGCCAGTATCGCCGCGTCGTCGCTGCGCAGGACGAGGCCCGCCGCGTCAGCGAGCGGTTCCAAAGCGAGTTCGAGGACGTCCTCCTCGAGGCCGAGATGAGCGAGCAGTTCACCGACGACATGGCCGACGACGGGCTTGAGGAAGCGACCGAGGGCACCGAGACGAACGTCTCCTTCTGACCCGGTCCGCTCGCGCAGGGACGCCGGACGAGCCGGCCCCTCGAGTTCAAGTACGGGGACGCAGCCAGACGCCCCGTGCGCTGACGAACGGGGACGGTCCGCCGAGGCGGTCGCGCGGGACACGGGCCGTCCGCAGAGGCCGTCCCGCCTGCTCGCTACCGCTCGACGCGAACGTCGTGTTCGTCGACGTACCGTTCGACCCGCTCTTCGAAGGTGCCGTCGTCCGGCCAGGTGACGGCCGCGCCCAGCGCCGACGGGTCGCCGACGTAGGTCCACAGGTCGCCGTCGTCGCTCGGCACCCGGACGCGGACGTAGAGACCGCGGTCGACGCCCTCGTAGGCGTCGAGGACGTCGAGGTCGCCGTCCCGGAGCCGCAGCACCCGCCCCGTCGTCTCCCCGTCGGGCGCGAGCGTCGGGTACCGTGCCTCGACGCGACGGAGACCGACGAGCCGCGCATCCGGGCCGAAGTCGGTGTGCCCGATCACCTCCCGGGCGCGGTCCGGCTCGCGGAGCGTCCCGTAAACGAAGGCGTCCATACGCGGCCTTCGGGTCGCCGCTACAAGAAAGGTCTAACCGGGGGCGGCCCAACGGCCGACGATGCGCGAGCGGCTCGTGTCGGTGTGGCGTCGCGTCCTGTCGCTGTCGTGGCCGGTGATGGTCGAGCAGACGACCCGGACGCTGATGCGGACCGTCGACATCCTCGTGACGGCGCTGTTCTCGCCGGTCGCCGTCGCCGCCATCGGGCTGGCGGACCTGTACGCCCGGTTCCCGCTGTGGGTCGGCCTCGGGATGGGCAGCGGCGCGATCGCGCTGTCCTCGCAGGACACGGGGAGCGGCGCGACGGCGAACCGCGACGAGGCCATCTCGCAGGCGCTCGTCGTCGGCGCCGTCGTCGGCGTCCCCGTCGCCGTCCTGGGGGTGCTATTCGGCGAACCTGCCATCGCGCTGCTGGGGGCACCCCCCGAGGTGGCCCGCGTCGGCGGCCGGTACCTCGCCATCATCCTGGCGACGGCGCCCGCCCGCCACGTCGGGCTCATCGCCGCCCGCTCGCTCCAGGGGACCGGCGACACGCGGACGCCGATGTACGTCAACATCGTCGCGAACGGCCTCAACATCGCCGGCTCGGTGACGCTCGGGCTGGGACTGTTCGGGGCGCCGCGGCTGTCCGTCGTCGGCGTCGGTATCGCGACGGCGGCCGCGAACGTCTTCACGGCGACGATGCTGGTCGGCGCTCTCACGACCGGCTGGGCCGACGCCGACCTGGCCCGACCGCGCGACCTCGTCATCACCAGCCAGCTGCTCCGGGTCAGCGCGCCGTCGGTCGCGGAGGGACTCGCCTCGACGCTCGCGGAGTTCCCGCTCAACGCCATCCTGCTCGGCTTCGGCACCGAGGTCAACGCCGCCTTCCACATCGGCCGGCGGCTCTACCAGCAGGTGACGGGGCCGCTCTCCCGTGGCCTCTACGTCGGCGCGAGCGTCCTCGTCGGCCAGTCGCTCGGCGAGGGTGCCGCGGGCGAGGCGCGGTTCCAGGGCTGGGCCACCGTCGGGCTCGGTGTCCTGACCGTCGGGAGCTTCGGCGTCCTGCTCGCGGTCGCCGCCGGCCCGGTCGTCGCCGTCTTCACCGACGACGCGGCCACGGTCGGGTACGCG
>PXQM01000124.1:0-1166 GCA_003021325.1 Halobacteriales archaeon QH_10_70_21 | reverse complement strand
ATGCTCGAGGAGCGCGGGAGCCTCCCCACAGAGTGACCGGACGCGGCGACGCCTCGGGGGCCGCGGCGGGGACGCTCCCGGCGGCGGATCCGCTCGTCGGTCGAAGCGCTAAATACACGCTAGTCGAATATAGAAACGAATGCTGCCGTCCTCCTGGAAGCGGGACATCGCAAGCGGGCTCATCATCCTCGTTCCGCTATTGGTCACCGTGTACGTCGTCGCCGTCATCTACCAGGCCATCGCGAACATCCCGTACATCGACCGTGTGCTCGCCGACCAGGACCCGTACGTCCAGGTGGCCATCGTGCTCGCCCTGTTCGGACTGCTGGTCCTGTCGGTCGGGTACCTGATGCGGACGACGGTCGGTGACGTCCTGGAGGCCGTCCTCGACAACATCATGAACCAGGTGCCGGGGCTGCGGGTCGTCTACAACGCCTCGAAGATGGCGGTCGAGACCGCCGTCTCGGGACCCGAGGACCTCCAGACGCCCGTCAAGCTCGAGGTGTGGGACGGGATGCGGATGACCGCGTTCAAGACGGGGAAGACGACGAGCGACGGCCGCGAGGTGCTCTTTCTGCCGACCGCGCCGAACATCACGACGGGCTACGTCGTCGAGGTCGAGCCGGACCGGTACACCGAGGTCGACGAGAGCGTCGAAGACGCGCTGACGCGGATTCTCAGCGCCGGGTTCGGGGAGAACCAGGACCCCGGTATCGCAATCGACGTGACGGAGGGCGGCCCGGTGGCCCGGGCGGACGACAAGGAGGCAACCGACGACTGAGACGGACCGCCGACCGAACTCGGCAGTACCGCCGTTCCGCGGCCGACCCGCGAGCTACCCGCTCACGACCGCCCGGAGCGCGAAGAGGGCGTTCTCCTTGCGCTCCATGACGCGCCGGTAGAAGTACGAGAGCCACCGGGTCCCGTACGGCGCGTACTGGTAGACGGGGACGCCGTTCGCCGCCAGTTCACGCTGGGCGTCCTCGCGGACGCCCATCAGCATCTGGGCCTCGTAGTCGGTGCCGTGCTCCTCGTGGAGCCTGGCGGCGAGGTCGACCATCTCGGGGTCGTGGCTCCCGACGGCGACCCCGCCGTCGAACGTCTCGAAGGCCTGCTCGAGGAGGTCGCGGTAGGCCTCGTCGACCCGCGCCTTGTCCGTGTAGGCG
>PXQM01000123.1 GCA_003021325.1 Halobacteriales archaeon QH_10_70_21 | reverse complement strand
GATACCGACGCCGTCTCGTGATTCAATAGAGTCGTCATAATGCTTGAAGCCGGCTCAGCAGGTACTTCGTCTCCGATTATGCCCCTTCCTGGATGTCTGAGATCGGCACAAGAGAGCTTGTCGTGGCTCTTTGTGGCCGTTTCGATGCTGTCGGTCATTTCGTCCGATACACCGATACTAAGCATCTTTAATTTCACATAATAAATCCGGGCAATGAGCGAGGCAACGGCCGACCGCGTGCTCGTCGTCGAGGACGGCCGGTTCGTCGGACAGGCGACCAGCGACGACTTCGTCGCCGCCATCGAGGTCATACAGGGGCTCGGCGGACACCGGACGGTCGAGGTCGCCGACGGGTACGCCTGAGACCGGCCGCGGGTTTATCACCGAACGGGCGGCCACCGGACCCATGGGACACCGGACGCTGGTCGCCTACGACCGCGATGGCTACGACCTCCACTACGCCCACTGGGGCGTCGACCCGGACACCATCGACCGGGAGACGCCGTTCGGCGGCCCACCGGACGACGACGGGATGGGTGACCGCGCCGCCGATATGCTGGACCCCGCCGGCGGCCGGCTGACCGACGACCCCCGGACGGCGGTCGACCCCGACCCACTGGCGACCGGGCTGTCGTTCGCCGAGGTCTGTGCGCAGGTCGACCCCGTCGAGCACGAGGCGCTGTACGTCGTCGACGCCGACTTCTCGGTCCGGCGCTACCTCGTCTTCGCGCTGTGGCGGGGCGACGACCGCCACCGGACCGCCCTCGTGGGCCACGCGGACGACGCCGACGCCACGTACCTCCGCGGGTGGCTCGCCGGCGCGCGCGCCGTCCGTGCGGCGACCGGGACCGGCGACGGCGCCGTCGTCCGGGCGCTGCGGTGGCTGGACCCCGACCGCGGGGCCGTCGTCTTCCCCGCCGGCCCGGCGGACGGGCGGGGCGCTTAAGCGCCCGACCCCGCTACCCTGCCGTGTGTCCACCGACGACGCGACCGGCGGCGCTCGAACGCTCTCGACCCCCGACCCGGCGGCGGCGGCCGAGTTCGTGACCGCCGGCATCGAGGCGGGCGCGCTCGTCACCCTGTTCGGCCGCTGCACCGTCGACTACGAGGGCCGGGCGGCCTCCGAGCTCGGGCCGGGCGACCGCCACGTCATGCTCAAGCCCGACGGCGCGGCGCTGGTCCACACCGACGAGGGCCAGCAGCCGGTCAACTGGCAGCCGCCGGGCTGCGAGCACGGCTGCCGGACGGCGGGCGAGGAACTCGTCGTTGAGAGCCACCGGACGACCCCCGAGGAGTCGCTCGTCGTCCGCTTCGCGTCGGTCGCACACGCCGCGGCCTTCGACGTCGCCGACCCCGAGTCGCTGGAGGTGGTCGGCACCGAGGCCGACCTCAAGGAGCGGGTTCTCGAGGAGCCGTCTCTCGTCGAGGCCGGCTTCACGCCGCTGGCGACCGAGCGGGAGACGCCCGCCGGCGCCGTCGACGTCTACGGCGAGGACGACGCCGGGCGGACGGTCGTCCTCGAGCTGAAGCGGCGGCGGGTCGGTCCCGACGCCGTCGGCCAGCTCAACCGCTACGTCGAGGCGCTGGAGCGGGACCTCCACGCCGACGCCGAGGTCCGGGGCGTCCTCGTCGCGCCGTCGGTCACCGAGCGCGCCGAGGCGCTGCTCGCCGAGAACGGTCTGGGGTTCGTCCCGCTGACCCCACAGGGCTAGAGCGAGAGGGCAGCGACGGCGAGGACGAGCAGGACGGCCACGGCAGCGGCCGCGGCCGCCAGTGTCGGGTTCTCCAGCGGCCTCCGGTAGAACGGCATCGCCTCGTACTCCGCTTCGAACGCCGCGGCGTTGCTCTCGTCGAAAAAGTACTTCGTGTCGAGGAAGAAATCCCGCGTGACCGCACAGCCGGTGCAGACGGGCTCGCCGGCCAGCCGCTCGGTCTCCGTGTGGGCCTCGCAGTTGACGCTGCCGCAGTTCGCGCAGTAGGTGTACGTCTCGTCGTCGTCCGACACCTCGCAGTGGACGCAGCGCCGCACCCCGTCGGTGCGGACCGCTCGCCGCGGGCCGGCAGCGTCGAAGGTGAGCCCGTGGTCGTACTCGCCGAGTTCGACGGTCGCGTCGACGCGCGGCACGTAGAGCGGCCGCACCCGGTGGAGGTCGACGTCGTCCGGCGAGGGGCGACAGTCCCGCTCGTAGGTGACGTCGTTGTCGCCGGTGTAGGTGACGGTGGTCGCAAGCGCCGAACACAGCAGCTCCGTCGCGGCGTCGCGGTACTCCGCCTCGGTGCCGTCGAACCGCTCGGCGTGGCCGCCGTGTCGTCGCTGCGCCGCCGCGAGGTCGACCGTCCCGACGCCGACCAGGTCGACGAGGTCGGGCGCCAGCGCCGGGCCCTCCCGGTCGGCCTCGAGAACGACGTGGTCCCGGCGGTCGATTCGGTGGATGACGCCGACGCTCGTCTCGAAGGTCGCGCGGGTGACCGCCTCGACGTCGACGACCGGCCGGTAGACCACCCCGGTGTCGGGCGCCGGGAGTTCGGCCCGCGGCGGCGCGTTCTCGACGGCCTCGAAGGCCTCCGCGACGGCGAGGGCCGGCTCGCCAACCGGCAGCGTCGCCTCGCAGACGACCTCGATGCGGCCGTTGTAGAGGTCCATTCCGGCGGCCTCGCCGAGTTCCCGGAGGTCATCGCCGTCGACGAGCTCGACCGGGTGGGGGTCCCCGCGGTCGCGCAGCTCCTCGGCGTACGTCTCCGCGGCCCCGGTGAACCGGCCGGAGGTGACGACCATCCCTCGCTTCGGGCCGTCGTGGTCGTCGGTCGCGACCGCCGAGTGGAGCTTCTGGACGGTCGGCCGCGAGACGGCGTCGGTGTGCTTGCACTCGACGACGTAGGCTGTTTCGCCGTCCCGCATCGTGACGTCGCGGCCCTCGTCGGCGACCCGGCTGGCGACCTCGACGTCCTCGTAGCCGTGGGCGCGGAACAGCGCCGCGACCGCGTCCTCGAACTCGTGCCCCGAGAGGTCGTCGAGCAGCGTCACTGCCGGCGTGTGGATGGCGGCGGACAAAAATCCGCCGGCGGTCACTCGGGGCGGACCGGAAGCTCCGGGAAGTACGTCCCGTAGAACCCGGCGTCGAAGGTGACCAGCGCATCGGCGTCGACCGCCGCGTGGCCGCCGATGAGGAGGTCCGCGGCGACGTGCTGGCGCGGCGCCAGCGACTCGCCACACGCCGGACAGGAGACGGACCGCTCGGTTCCGCACGCCGGGCACTCGAGGCCGTCGGGGCGGCGGTTGAGGTACTCCCGGAACGACTCGCCGGCGCGGAACGCCGCCGCCCGCGATGGCGTCTCGAGTCGGATGCTGAAGTCCGAGAGGAACGTATCGAGGTCGGACGCGTCCCCGAAGCCGCCGTCGGCGGCCAGTTCGGCGTAGACGACCGGCGTAACGACGAGTCGGCCATCACGGTAGGCCGCCCGGAGCGCCGCCTCGCTCTCGTCGGCGTAGTCGTCGTCGTACAGCAGCGCCAGAAGCGCGCTCGTGTCCACCGCCGTCGTCGTCACGGGTCCGTCGCCTCCTCGTCCCCGCGGGGGTACTCCCCGCGGAGTCGCCGCATCCGCTCGGGCATCGACCCCTCGCCCGCCGCGCCGCGGTACTTCTCGAAGGGGTCCCCGCCGGCCTCCGTCGTCGGCGCCTCCTTCCGTATCTCGTAGCCGGCCTCCGTCTCGACGAACGCGACCTCGTCGCCCGGTTCGATGCCGAGTTCCTCGCGAACCCGCTTCGGGATGGTCACCTGTCCCTTGGTCGTGACTCGCGGCACGGTACTAATTTCTCAGTATTACTGCATAAGTATTACCTCTACTTCACCCGCTTCTGGAGCCGCGCCAGCAGGTTCAGCGCCTCCAGCGGCGTCGTGTCGGCGAGGTCGACCGAACGCAGCTCAGTCAGGAGCTCCTCGGGCAGTTCCCCGCCGTCCGTCGAAGCGGTCGCCTCGGTGGTTCGACCGGACGCGGTGGCGTCGGCCGACGAAGACGACGACCCGGCCTCCTCGCCGAGGAGCGCGTCGGCCCGCTGGACGACCCGCGGCGGGACGCCGGCCATGTCGGCGACCTCGACGCCGTAGGAGGCCGTCGCCGGCCCCTCACGGAGGTCGTGCTCGAAGGCGACGCCGCCGGTCGTCCGGTCCGCCGAGAAGTGGTAGTTCCGGGCGCGGGACAGCTCGGCGGCCACCTCCGTCAACCCGTGGTGGTGGGTCGCAAACAGCGTGTAGGCGCCGACCTCGTCGTGGAGGTACTCGGTGGCCGCCTGCGCGATGGCGTAGCCGTCCGTCGTCGAGGTGCCGCGACCCACCTCGTCGAGCACCACCAGCGAGCCCGCGTCGGCGTCCTCGAGGATGGCGGCGAGCTCGGTCATCTCGACCATGAACGTCGACCGGCCGCCGGCGATGTCGTCGGAGGCACCGACCCGGGTGAACACCCGGTCGATGACGGGCAGCTCGGCGCGCTCGGCGGGGACGAACGACCCCAGCTGTGCCAGCACGCAGATGAGCGCGACCTGCCGCATGTAGGTGGACTTGCCCGACATGTTCGGCCCGGTGACGACCGCCATCGGGCGGTCGGCGGGCAGGTCGGTCGGGTTCGGCACGAACGACGCCTCGGTCCGCTCGACGACCGGGTGGCGGCCGCCCTCGACGTCGATTCCCTCGGCGCCGACCGTCGGCCGGCAGTAGTCGTACCGTGCGGCGACCGTGGCGAGCGAGCAGAGCGCGTCCAGCGTCGCGACGGCGGTGGCGGTCGCCTGGATACGCTCGGTCGCCGCCGCCACCTCCTCGCGGACCTCCCGGAACAGCTCGTACTCGAGTTCGTCGGCGCGCTCGGTCGCCCCGAGTATCTCGTCCTCGCGCTCCTTCAGCTCCGGCGTGTAGAACCGCTCTGCGTTCTTCAGCGTCTGGCGCCGCTGGTAGTCGTCCGGCACCGCATCGAGGTTCGGGTTCGTCACCTCGATGTAGTAGCCGTGCACGGAGTTGTGGCCGACCTTCAGCGAGTCGACGCCCGTCCGCTCGCGCTCCCGCTCCTCGAGGTCGTCGATCCAGGCCTTCCCCTCGCGCTCGGTCGCCCGCAGCTCGTCGAGCCGGTCGTCGTACCCCCCGCTGATGACGCCGCCCTCGGTTATCTCGACGGGCGGCGACTCGTCGATGGCGCGGTCGACGAGTCCCCGGACGTCGGGGCAGTCGTCGAGGTCCTCGTGGACCGCCGCCAGGAGGTCGCTGTCGTCGGTCGCGTCGCCGATACAGGCCCGCAGTTCGGGGACGACCGAGAGCGTCGACTCCAGCGCCCGGAGGTCGCGGGCGTCGGCCCGGCCACGGGAGATCCGCGAGACGAGCCGCTCGAGGTCGTAGACCTCGGCCAGCAGTTCGGTCGCGCGCTCGCGGTCGCCGACCCGCGAGAGCAGGGCCTCGACGGCGTCCAGCCGGTCGCCGATGCGGTCCTCGTCGAGCAGCGGCCGCCGCAGCCAGTCCCGCAGCCGCCGGCCGCCCAGCGCGCTCGCGGTCTCGTCGAGCGTCTCGACCAGCGCCGCCCCCTCCAGCCCGTGGACGTGCCGCGGCTCGAACACCTCCAGCGACCGGAGCGCAACCGCGTCGAGCAGCATGTACTCGCGGGGGTCGTAGCGGGTCAGGTGGTTGATGTAGTCCAGTCGCTCGACCTCACCGTCGGTCGTCCCGCCGCGGGCGTACTCGGCGTAGGCGAGCAGCGCGCCACAGGCCCGCAGTTCGGCCCCGCTGGCCAGCGACGTCGACCCGAAGTACGCCTCGACCTTCGCGCGGGCGGTCTCGGGGTCGAAGGCGGACCGCTCGTAGGGCGTCACCATGCAGCCCGAGTCGAAGGGGTCGGCCGGGGCGTCCGGACCGAGGACGGCCTCGGCGGGGTCGAACCGCTCGAGTTCGGCCTCGACGGCCTCGAGGCGGTCCAGTCGCGTCGCGTAGAAGTCCCCCGTCGAGACGTCGAGCAGCGCCAGCCCGTAGCCGTCGGTGAGGCAGGCGACGAAGTTGTTGTCGGCGTCCGCGAGCAGTTCCGTCTCCGTGAGCGTGCCGGGCGTGACCACCCGCGTGACCGCACGGTCGACGAGCCCCGTCGTCTCCTCCGCAGGCTCGACCTGGTCGGCGACGGCGACCCGGTAGCCGGCGTCGAGCAGCGTCTCGATGTACGACTCGGCGTTGTCGATCGGGATGCCGGCCATCGGGTACGTGCCGGTCGAGTCCTCCCGCTGGGTGAGCGTTATCTCGAGGAGTCGCGCGGTCGTCTCGGCGGCCTCGCAGAACGTCTCGTAGAAGTCGCCGACCTGGAACAGCACCAGAGCGTCGTCGTAGCGCTCGCACAGCTCCAGGTACTGCGACAGCATCGGCGTCAGCTCGTCGGCCTTCTCGGCCATCGCGGGCGGCGGCCCCAGCGCCTCGTCCATGTTGTCGGAGTGCGCCTCCCTCATCAAATACCCTCCGCCCCCGGCATCGGTACTGTTTAGTTAGGAGGGATTAGCGTATTTCGGTGGTGAGGACGGCGTTTCCGAACGCCCCCTCCCGCTCGCTTCTTCGCGAGGGCTCCCTCGCTGCGCGAGCGGTCGGCCCCGTTCGAGGTCCCACCCGATGCTGGCTGATCGGCCGGCTCTCGCGTAACTAAACACGGCCCCGGCATCCGGACGGGGCCC
>PXQM01000122.1 GCA_003021325.1 Halobacteriales archaeon QH_10_70_21 | reverse complement strand
CGCCCCGACGCCAGCCGCCGCGACGTAGCGCTCCCGGTGCTGCGCCCTGCGGTCGGTCGCGACCCGGCCGACGACGAGCCACGAGGCGGCAGCGACCGCGGCGACCGCCGAGAGCAGCGGGGTCGTCGACGCGGGCGCTCCGACGGGTTCGTAGACGCCGGCACGACCCGCGACGACGACGGCGCCGCCGACGACCGCCCACGGTCCGGCCGCGGGGACCGTCCAGTGAGAGAACCCGTCACTCGCGGCGAGCGCGACGGCAGCGAGGGCCGCGACGGCGGCGACGAGGACGACCGGGGCCGGCTGTGGTACCATCCCCCTTGCCGCGACCCGCGGGAGAAAAGCCCTTCCGGTCGCCGGGTCGGAGCCTTAGTTGATGACAGGGGTTATACATCCGGGGGGAGCATAGCCGGCACGATGGGACGATTCGACGATGCCGTACCGGCAGGCATGGTGCTAATCCTGGCCGGAATCGGCGCCATCGGCCTCGCGGCCTGGTACGCGACCACGGTCGAAACGGTCGACGGGCTGCTTTTACTCGCGCTTGCGCCGCTCTTCGTGGCCGGCGGGCTCGTTGCCACCATCGGCTACCGCGTCCGGTCGCTCTCGGCCGGCGACGCCAGAGTGGTGACGTGGACGGTCGTTCCCGCCGTCGCCGTCGGCGGCGTGGTCGACCTCGTGTTGGCGCAGGCGTTCGGTATCACGCTTCCTGATTCGGTGCTGGTGGTCGGCTCCGTCGCGGCGGTCGCCGGAGCCACCGGCTCCGTCGGCGGATTCGTGACTGCCCGGCAGGCGACGACGGTCGCAGAGGCAACCGACAGGGCCGACCGCGCAGAGCGGCTCATCGGGGGCGTCGACGGCGTCGCCGTCGCCCGCCTCGACGCCGAGGGGTACGTCGAGGTCTGGAGCGATGGGGCAGCAGCCCTCACCGGTTACCGGGCCGAAGAGATAGTCGGAACCCGGCTCGACGAGCTCTACGCCAGCGAGGACGCGGGCGACGAGGTCAGAATGCACCTCCAGCGCGCGCTCCGCACCGACGCCGTCGAGCTCGAGCGGACCTTCCGCCGCAGCGACGGCGAGGAGTTCCACGGCTCGGGCAGCCTCAGCGCCGTCCAGGACGACGGCGACCTCCTGGGGTACGTGCTGTTCCTCGAGGACCGCACCGAGGAGCGCGAGCGGCGCGACCAGCTCGAGCGCCGTAACAGCCAGCTGGAGGCGTTCGCCTCGGTCGTCAGCCACGACCTCCGGAACCCGCTCAACGTCGCCATCGGGAGCATCGGGATAGCGAAAAAGAAGGAGGACAACCAGCCACAGATCGAGTCCGCCGAGAGTGCCCTCGAGCGGATGGAGCAGCTCATCGAGGACGTGCTCACGCTGGCCAGACAGGGGAAGGACGTCGACGAGTTCGAGCGGGTCGACCTCGAGGAGACCGTCCAGCTGGCGTGGGCGACCATCGACCAGAAGCTGGCCGAGATGGAGTACGAGGAGCTGTCGGCGATAACCGCCGACGGCGAGCGGCTACGGCGGCTCCTCGAGAACCTCTTCCGGAACGCCATCGAACACGGCGGCGAGGACGTCGGTATAACCGTCGGAATGCTCGACGACGGCGAGGGGTTCTACCTCGAGGACGACGGTCCCGGCATCCCGGAGCACAAGCGCGACGAGATATTCGAGGCCGGCTACACCACCGGCGAGGACGGGACTGGACTCGGGCTCGCCATCGTCAGGAGCATCGTCGAGGCCCACGGCTGGGAGATATCCGCGGCCAAGGGCCACTCCGGCGGCGCACGCTTCGAGGTTCGAGGCGTCCAGACACTCGCCGACGTCCGGCCGTAGCCCCGGGCCGTGCTACACGCTGCTCCCACCTCCCGATACTGACCGTTCCGAGGGCGGCGGTGTCCCTTTTTTTACAGAACCACCGCTGCCGCTCTCGAGGTCGGCTCCCCACAACGGGGTGACGACGGTCCGTGTCAGCCGACCGGGAACGGCCTGTCGGCCTGCAGCCAGGCGTCCTCGTTCTCCGTGTCGTAGATGATGAGGCCGCCGCCCTCGAGCCGGACCTCCCTGACAATCGGGTCCTCGTCGCTCCGTCGGTGGCGCTCTAAGCTCATACGAACGGCTTCCGCCAGCACCCACTTGATAGTTCTCCGGATTCGGTCTAGACTCGGACCCAAATTCGGCCGGTCGAGGCGCCCACCGGACCGTCGGATACCCGTTGGCGACCGGACGGCGACCCGCTCGGCCTCGAGACCGAGCTCGGGCGCATCCCGTTCCCGGCGACCAGGGCCGAGGTCGTGACGGCCGTCGGTGACACGGTCGTCGAGACCCCCGAGCGGGAGCACGAGCTCGCGGAGCTGGTTCCGGCGACCGACGCCGAGCGCGTCGAGAACGCCGCCGTCCAGGGGTGGGTACGGCGGCCGACGGTCGCCGCCTCGATGGCGCGCATCATGGAGGCCGCCGCAACGGTGCCGACGAGCCCCGACGGCCTCGACGCCGAGGACGAGGGCCTCGAGGAGGTCACCGACTGGATACTGAGCCGTATCAACGAGCGCGGGTCCCTGCCCGGCTCCCGGACCGTGTGCCCGCAGGCCGGGAAGGTCTGTCGAGCGAACGGCTACGCCATCCGGAACGACGAGTGGCTGGGCGCGAAGAGCCAGGGGAGGGATTTGAACCCCCGAACTCCCGATTACAAGTCGGGTGCTTGAACCACCCAAGCTCCCCTGGCGCGTTCGACGATTACCCGTCGTCCGTTGTGAGAGTGTCGCTTTCGAGCGGCTTCTCCAGTTCGATCCGGTGGGGTGCGTAGCCGTGCCGGCCGTAGAAGCGCCGGGCGGCCTCGTTTTCGGCCATCGACTCCAGCGCGACCGCGTCGACCCCCAGGGCTGCCAGCCGGTCCTCCGCTGCGGCCAGCAGGGCGCTACCGATTCCGTTGCTGCGGTCCGCCGGCCGGACGTAGAGGTTGTGGACGATGCCGCGGGCCGCGTCCTGGTCGTATGCCTCCGACTCCCGGCCGAAGGTGACGAACCCGGCGAGAGAGCCCCCGTCGGCGCGGGCGACCAGCGCGGTGTCGGTGACGACGTGCTGTAGCATCGTCTCGTGGATGCGGTCCCGGTTCGGCTCGGCCAGCAGGTGCGAGCCGTGGTCCCGCTGGCCGGTCGCGAGGTCGACCCACAGCTCCGCCATGACGTCCGCGTCGTCGGTGTCGGCCGGCTCGACGGCGTAGCCCGGTGGCGTCTCGGCCACGGCTACCCCCGGAGGACCTCCACGCCGGGGAGCGGCTCGCCGGAGAGCATCCGGAGGGCGGCGCCGCCGCCGGTGGAGACGTGGTCGAACCCCTCGATTCCGAGCTGTCGCATCGCCGCGGCCGTGTCGCCGCCGCCGACGACGCTCATCTCCGAGCGGGTCGCCGCCCGGTAGAGCTCGCGGGTGCCGAACTCGAAGCGCGCCTCCTCGAAGACCCCGGGCGGCCCGTTGAGGATGGCCGTCCCGGCGTCCTCGAGGACGTCGGCGTAGACGGCCAGCGTCCGGGCGCCGATGTCCATCGCTGGCGCCTCGGCGGGCAGGTCGGTGAGGCCGACCTCGACGCGCTCGCCGTCCCGTTCGACGGCGATGTCACGCGGCATGTATATCCGGTGGCTGAAGTCGTCGAGCAGGTCGCCGGCGGCCTTGACCGCCCCGTGGCTCCGCTCGTTGACGACGCCGGCGGAGGCGGCGCCCAGCGAGACGCCGTCGGCGAGCAGGAACGCGTTCCCGACGATGCCGGCGGTCAACACGGCGTCCGCGAGACCGCGCTCGAGCACCGACCGCGCGACGCCGATGGAGTCCTGGACCTTCGCGCCGCCGAGGACGTACACCCTCGGTTCGGGGCTCTCCTCGATGCTCCCGAGCACGTCCAGCTCCCGCTCCATGACGCGGCCGGCGTAGGCCGGCAGGGCGGTCGGGAACCCGACGATGGAGGGCTGTTTCCGGTGGGCGGCGGCGAAGGCGTCGTTGACGTAGGCGTCCAGCGCCGGTGCGAGCTTCGAGACGAGGTACGTGTCCGCAGCGGCCTCCGGCTCGAAGGACATGTACTCCTCGGAGTAGAAGCGGGTGTTCTCGAGCAGGAGGACACCCCCGGGCTCGAGGCCGGCGACGGCCTCGCGCGCGGCCGCGGAGAACGTAGCGTCGCAGTAGTTGACGGGGGCCTCGAGCAGTTCGTCGAGACGGGCGGCGTGCGACGAGAGGTCGCTGAACTCCTCGCCGCCCGGGCGACCCTGGTGGGCCAGCAGGGCGACGCGCGCGCCGCGCCGACAGAGCTCCTCGATGGTGTCGACGTGGGCCCGGAGCCGGGCGTCGTCGGCCAGGCGCCCGTCCGCGAGCGGGCTGTTGATGTCGACGCGCACCCCGAGCGCCGCCCCCTCGGCCTCCAGTTCGTCGAGGGTTCGTACCATACACGGAGGCTCGATTGGTCGTCAGGAAAGCCTTGCGCAATAGGCGTCGCGGGAACCCGGGGTGGCGACGCGAATCTTCCCGGTCCCAGATGGTACAAATTATGCGACATCCGAAAGAACCCCTTCAAAAAGTCGAAGACTACTTGAACTTGTGATGCGCTTTGATGACAAGAAGCAGACGATGTCAGTTAGTATCAGTGACCGACTCGAACGGGGTCGAAAGCTGTTCGTTGCCGACCCGATCCGTGCGATACTCACGGTAGTACTCGTGCTACTCATGCTCGACCTCGTACGGCAGTTGTTAGTTGGACAGACGCAGTTCTCGGAGTTCGGCGTCATGCTGAAGGACGGCCTGATGCGCGGGCTGTTCTTCGGGCTGGCGGGCATCGGCCTGTCGATGACCTACAGCATCCTGAACTTCGCGAACTTCTCGCACGGCGACCTCATCACCAGCGGGTCGTTCGCCGGGATGGCGGTCACGTACATCATCGCCGGTGGGTTCGGGGCGGCGACCGAAGAGGGGTCGATCATCCCGCTCGCACTCGTCGGCACCGGCGGGTCGGTCTACGGGGCCAACCTCGGCATCGGGGTCGCGTCGACGCCGCTCGCGGTGTTCGCGGGGGTCATCTTCGCCGGCCTCGCGACCATCGCGCTCGCGCTGTTCATCGACAGGGTGGCCTACAAGCCGATACGTGACCGCTCGGGCATCGCGCTGCTCATCACCAGCATCGGCGTCGCCTTCGCCCTCCGGTATCTCATCCAGTTCGTCTTCGACCCGAGCCGCCGGGGCGTGACCGACTCGGGGGCCGTCCCCAGCACGCGTATTCCGTTCGTCGACGGGACGGTCGGGCTGAACCTCCACGAGGTCTCGCTGTTCGTGGTGGCGGTCTCGCTGATGCTCGGACTCCACCTGCTGTTGCAGCGGACGCGACTCGGCAAGGCCATGCGTGCGATGGCGGACAACGAGGACCTCGCACGCATCACCGGCATTCCCACCGAGCGGGTCGTCAGGTACACCTGGATAATCGGGGCCGGCCTGGCGGGCGTCGCCGGCTACATGTTCGTCATCTGGAACGGTACGCTGCACTGGTTCCAGGGCTGGATCCTCCTGTTGCCCATCTTCGCGGCGGTCATCCTGGGCGGCATCGGCTCCATCTACGGCGCCATCGTCGGTGGCCTCATCATCGGCCTGACGATGTCGGTGTCGGTCGTCTGGCTCCCGACCAGCCTCTCGCGGGCGGCGGCGTTCTTCATCATGATCGTCGTGCTGCTCGTCCGTCCGGAGGGTATCTTCGCCGGGAGGTCGACAGCATGAGCGACGCGTCCACGGAGGAGGGCGACGACAACTACATCAGCGGGACGAGCGACGCGATACTGGTCGTGGCCGTCCTCGCCGGACTGTCGCTGCTCTACCTCCTCGGTGGGTTGCTGATGGACTTCGGCGCCCGCCAGCAGCTGAACTCCATCGGCGATTTGCTGTTCTACGTCACGCTGTTCGGGATGCTCGCGCTGGCACTGAACCTCCACTGGGGGTACACCGGGCTGTTCAACATCGGCGTCATCGGATTCATGGCCATCGGCATCTACGCGACGGCCGTCCTCTCGAAGGCGCCGGCGTTCACCGAACCGGCGGCCGGCTCGACCGGCGGCTTCGGGCTCCCGCTGTGGATGGGAATCATCGGTGGGGTCATCGCCGCCTCGCTGTTCGGCGGGCTCATCGCGTTGCCGGCGCTCCGGCTGCGGGCCGACTACTTCGCCATCGTCACGGTCGGCGTCAGCGAAATCGTCCGCTTTACCGTCATGGAGTCGGACCTGCAGACGATACGGGTCGCCAGCTACTGGACCGGTCTCGGCGGTGGCTCCGGGCTCATCCTCGACTTCGACCCCATCGATCGCTTCATCGGGTTCCTGGGGCTGACCGAGACCTACACTGGCTTCACCGAGTCGGTCGGTTCGCAGATCGGCATCACGAACAACCCGAAACCGGTCTTCGACAGCCTGCTCTACGCGGTCATCCTGCTCGTGTTCCTGGTCGGCTTCTACGCGCTGCTTCGGCGGACGGGGAACTCGCCGTTCGGCCGGGTGCTGAAAGGTGTCCGCGAGGACGAGGAGGCGACCATGTCGCTCGGCAAGAACACCGGCCGGTTCAAGATCACCGCGTTCATGGTCGGCTGTGGGCTGATGGGCCTCGGCGGCATCCTCTTCTACGGCGCCCAGGGCGCGATAACGCCGTCGGCCTTCCGGCCCCGGCTGACGTTCTTCGTCTGGATCGCGCTCATCATCGGCGGGGCGGGCTCGAACACTGGGAGCGTCCTCGGCGGGGCCGTCTTCGCGGCGTTCCTGTTCCAGGGCCCGCTCTTCCTGAAGAACATCATCCAGGAGAACTTCGAGTTCGACGCCGTCAACACGTTCGCCGACGCGGTTGCCCCGCTGGTGTCGTCCGCCGACGTGGTGCCGCTGCTGCTGTACACGGTCGACAACCTGAATCAGCTCCGGCTCGTCTTCATGGGAATCGTCCTCATCATCCTGATGCACAACCGGCCGGAGGGTATGCTCGGTCACCGGAAGGAACCGGCGAGCCCGATCCAGCTGGCGCGACGGAAGCGGAGTGGCGCCGAGGGGTCGCCGGCCGCGGCTGCGGACGGCGGCAAGCCGGCCCCAGCGGAGGACGAGAACGATGAGTGACACCGAAGTCGACGAGGCGGCCGTCAGTACCAACGTCCCGGAGGACGTCGACACCGAAATCGACGAGGTCGAGGCCCACGACTCCGAGGTCGAGGAGGCGGCGAAGCACACGCCGAACGCGATTCCGCTCCGGGTGGACGGGCTCCGCAAGAAGTTCGGCGGCATCGTCGCCGTCGACGATGCCTCCTTCGAGGTCGAGGCCGGGTCGCTGACCGGGCTCATCGGCCCGAACGGCGCCGGCAAGTCGACGACGTTCAACTGCATCACGGGCGTCCACAAGCCGACCGCCGGGTCGATCTACTTCCAGGGCGAGGACATCACCGGCCTCTCGCCGAACCAGGTCGCGAACCGCGGGCTCATCCGGACGTTCCAGATCGCCCGCGAACTGGAGGAGATGACCGTCCTGGAGAACATGATGCTGGCGCCGAAGGGTCAGCGCGGCGAGTCGCTGTGGCGGTCCGTCCTGCCGTTCGCCCGCCGCTCGATAATCAAACAGGAGGAGGAGGTTCTCGACAACTGCTGGGAGATGCTCGAGTTCTTCGAAATCGACCACCTCGCCCACGAGTACGCGGGGAACCTCTCGGGCGGCCAGCGGAAGCTGCTCGAACTGGCCCGGGCGCTCCTGACCGAGCCGTCGATGCTGCTGCTCGACGAGCCGTTCGCCGGGGTCAACCCCTCGCTGGAAAAGCGGCTCCTCGAGCACATCCACGAACTCCGCGAGGAGGGGTACACCTTCCTCATCGTCGAGCACGACATGGACCTCATCATGGAGAACTGCGAACACATCATCGTCATGCACCAGGGGAGAGTACTGACCGAGGGAACGCCCGCAGACATCAAGTCCGACGAGCAGGTAATCGAGGCCTACCTCGGGGGTGAGGTCGGCGAATGAGCGAGGCGACCGCCGACGGGAGCCCGGAGGTCGAGACCAGAGACGCCGGGGGCGCAAACCGCGGCGCCCGCCAGTGGGACGACAGCCTCCTCGCCGTCAGGAACCTCGACGCCGGCTACGGCGACCTCCAGATTCTCACCGACGTCGACCTCGACGTCCGCGACGGGGAGTACGTCACCATCGTCGGGCCGAACGGCGCCGGCAAGTCGACCCTCATGAAGTCCGTCTTCGGGCTGACGAACCGGATGGCGGGGTCGGTCAAATACGACGGGTCGGACATCTCCGACGTCCCGCCGGAGAAGATAATCTACGAGGGGCTCGGCGAGATGGGGGCGTACATTCTCGACGAGGTGCCACAGGACGAAATCGAGGCGGTCTACGACCGGTTCCCCATCCTCCGGGAGCGGAAGACCCAGAAAGCGGGGACGATGTCCGGCGGGCAGCGCCAGATGCTGGCGATGGGCCGGGCACTCATGCTGGACCCCGACCTCCTGCTGTTGGACGAGCCGTCGGCCGGGCTGGCACCCGACCTCGTCGACGACATGTTCGACCGCATCGACGGCATCAACGACGACGGGACGGCGGTACTGATGGTCGAGCAGAACGCGAAGGAGGCCCTGCGGCGCTGCGACCGGGGCTACGTGCTCGTCGACGGCCAGAACCGCTACGAGGACAGCGGCGACGCGCTGCTCGCCGACCAGCAGGTCCGCGAGGACTTCCTGGGCGGCTGACCGGGCCGTCGACCCCCCGCAAGTTTCTCGGGTCCCTGCTGCCGCGTAGCGCGGCGGCTCTCGACGCGGCGACCGCCTGTCGTCCCGCTCGTCAGTCGCCGGTGGACGGCGACGTCACTGGACGGCCGTCGCGTTCGATAAAAGAGCGAATTGACCGGGTCAGTTGCCGCCGAGGGCTTCCTGGATGACCGACGTGTAGGAGTCCTCGTTCTGGTTGTAGGCGATCTGACCGGTGATGGTGCCACCGAACTCGTCCTCGAAGACGTTGCTGAACCGTTCGGACAGCTGCTGGCCGTAGTCGTTGTTGACGAACAGCGTCGCCGCCGTCTCGGCGCCGAGCCGCTCGGATGCCACCTGGGCCATCACGCGGCCCTGCAGAATGTCCGAGGGCGCCGTCCGGAAGATGTAGTCGTCGTCCTCGAGGTTCGTCACCGACAGCGCCGTCGAGGACGGCGAGCAGCCGACGACCTGGTTCGGGATGAACGCCTCCTGGCTGACGGGGACGTTGACCCCCGAGGAGGCCGTCCCGCAGACGAACGGTACGCCGGCGTTGACGAGCGAGTTCGCGGCCTGGATGCCGGTGTTGGGGTCGGTGTTGGTGTCCTCGATCTGGGCGTCGACTTCCAGGTCGAGGTCCGAGCCGTTGACCTGCTGGACCGCGATCTCGGCGGCCTGGATCATCCCCTGCCCGACCGACGCGAGGTTGCCGGTCTCCGGCAGGAGGATGCCGATGCTGACCGTCCGGCCGGTGCCACCGGTGATGCTGTCAGCCGAGGGGCCAGCACCGTCCGGACTGTCGCCCTCGAAGCTCAGCGTCTCGACGTTCTCGGTGCCGCCCTCGCCGTCGAACTCCCAGATGGAGTAGGCGGCGTTGGCCGGGTCGCCGGCCTCGTTGAAGTTGGTGTCCGATGAGGCGCCCTGGTAGTTGATGTTCTCGCCGTTAGCGGCGGCTTCGACGCCCTCGAGGAAGTTGTCGGGCGTGACCTCCATGCCGTCGGGGTTGGCGATGTTGCGCATCTGGTCGCGGACGCCGGTACCGCTGTTCTCGCCAGCGGCGACGTTCGCCAGGATGCCGATGGCAGCCGAGTCGTACGACTGGGTGGTGAAGACGCCGGGGTCTTCGCCGTACGTGTCCTGATAGAGGCTCACGAACGCTTCCTGTGCGGGGCCGCCGGCCGCGGGGGCCGTCCCGATGACGTTGTCCATCGGGTTACCAACCTGCTCCTGCATCGACCCGTCGCGAAGGCCGTCCGGGACGATGATGTCCTCGCTACCGTCGCTCAGGCTGTAGTAGTCCCGGAACAGCGTGTTACCGTCCTCGGGGTAGCCGATGACGTTGATGACGTCGACGCCGCCTTCCGCGTCGCCCTCGGTTTCCGTCATCTCGTCGTCGCCGTTGCCGTTGCCTTCGCCGTTGCCGCCCCCGTTGCCGTTGCCCGTCGTCGCCGTTGCCGTTGCCCTCACCGTTGCCGTTACCGTTCCCGGAACAGCCAGCGAGGCCGAACGTGACCCCCGCGACTCCTACACCCTTCAGCATGTCTCGCCGTTGCACGTCACGTGACATATCCAGTTCCACCGCGCCTCGACATATAAAGTTACGCCTCCACGCAAGGGGGAGGAGGTAAAGGTATCCCTCATTACGGCCGGGGATACATGCTCGTCGGCGGCTCCGAAGGACGGTACGGGAATCGTCGCTCATTCGGAGCGCGGGCCGACCCCGTCTGCAACCGTGGACGCTCGCGGGCCGCCGGCGTCACTCGGTGACAGGGGGGTCGACGAGCCCCGACCGCGGCGGCGGCAACAGCACCTCGGTACCAGGGTGTTCGGCCCGCCACTCCCCGAAGGTCGCGACCGAGGAGGGCCGTATCCCGAGTCGGTTCCCGGCGCGGGGACCGCAGATGGCCTGTGCGAGCATCTGCGACCAGTACGAGCCGGTGACGTCGTCGTACATCACCAGGTTCCCCGAGTTCGAGACCCCCTCCTCCCGGTCGGAGAACACCCGCCCCTCCTTCTCGCTGGCGGCGGTGTTGATTCGCGGCGGCTTCCAGAGGAGCCCGGAGACGTCGAACGTGGCGGCGGTCCCGTCGACGCGGCGGTCCGCGACCATCCCGCTCCGGCAGATCGGACAGTAGGTCACGAGGACCGGACCGCCGAAGTCGTCGTTGACGACTTCGTGGACGTTCAGTACCGTCAGGGGGTACGCGCGCGCCCGCCCATCTGCAGCTAGCCCGATGACCGTGCTCTCGTCGGTCAGCTGTCGGTACCCGTCGGTGTACTCGGGCCAGGCCCCGGGCGGGCCGAACGCGGGCTCGGCGATGGCGACGATGCCGTCCGCTCGCAGTTCCTCCTCACAGACCGTCGACGGCACTCCCTGTTCTGCGAGCGGCAGTCGCTCGAAGTCCCCGTCGCCGCCGGAGTCCGACCCGACTCCACCCCCAGCAGGCTCGCCGACCGGGCCGTCTCCATTCCCGCCACGCTCGCTAGCATACCCGGCGGCACAGCCGGCGGTGCCCGTGGCAGCGAGGAGTGCCAGCAGTTCTCGCCGCTGCATACGGCCGATTCGAGCCGCGGACGAATAACGCCTCGCCGGTCTTGCGGTCGAGCGTAAATTACAGCCAGCGGACAGGAACGGTCGTCGGGCCTCGACGCGACGGCGGAGGTCACCCGGCGAACTCGACGTCGGTACCGTCCTCGCGGCAGACCTCGAGTGCGTGTTTCGCCGCCATGCCGGCCGCCTGCGCGGTGGCGGCGCGGCCGACGCCGACCTTCAGGTCGACGCCGACGGCCTCGTTGACGTGCTCGATGGCGTCGGCGTACCCCTGCCGGTCGACGGCCTCGCAGACCGCGATGATGTTGTCGCCGCCGACGAAGAACGACAGCGAATCGTGGGCCCGCCGCATGTAGCGCATCAGTTCGGCGTACCCCTGCTCGATGTTGATGAACGAGTCGAACTCGTTGAGCCGGTCGGTGTACTTGCCGGTGGCGTCGTTGACGTCGAAGTGGGCGATCTGGACGTCGTCGTCGGTCCGGTCGGCGTCGGGCAGCGGCGTCCCGCGGAGGATTTCGGTCCTGTCGCGGTCCTGTGCGCTGCCGGCGTCCTGGAGCCGGCCGGTGGCGACGCCGAGCGCCTCGGCGGGCGAGGGGTCGACCGCGATGCCGAAGCTGACCGTCACCGGATAGCGGTTCGCGACCGACTCCTGGACCAGCGCGTGGGCCGACTCGTCGAGGCCGTTCGTCACCGCGACCATGTTGTCGAACCGGGTGAAGAAGACGTAGCCCTCGCGGTTGCCGAACAGCTGCGAGAGGTCCGCGTAGAGCCGCGACTGCAGCGTCTGGAGGTCGACCTCGCGGCGGGGCTCGGGGGTGACCGTCCAGGGCCCGTAGTTGTCTATCTGGATGAGCGTCAACTGCGTGTTCGTCACGCGCGGGGGTTCGGTGCGGTCCGGTATTTGCCTTGCCATCCGTTGCGGCGCGCTTTTGCCGGTGGCCGACGAGGGCCGGATATGCACATCGGCATCGCCGGCGGCACGGGCGCCGGCAAGACGACCGTCGCCAGGCGGGTCACCGACGGGGTCGACTCCGTCCGCGTCGTCCCGCTGGACAACTACTACCGCGACCGGTCGGACCTCGAGCCGGCCGAGCGGGCGAGCATCAACTACGACCACCCGGACGCCTTCGACTGGGAGCTCGTCCGGAGCCACCTCGACGCGCTCGCGGCCGGCGAGGCGGTCGAGATGCCGCAGTACGACTTCGAGCGGCACGTCAGGCGCGAGGAGACCGTCCGGGTCGAGCCGGGCGCCGTCGTCGTCATCGAGGGCATCCTGGCGCTGTACGACGAGGCGGTCCGCGACCGGCTCGACCTCCGGCTCTACGTCGAGACCGACGCCGACGTCCGCGTGCTCCGCCGGCTCCGGCGGGACGTCGAGGAACGGGGCCGGAGCCTCGAGGGCGTCGTCGAGCAGTACCTCTCGACGGTGAAGCCGATGCACGAGCGGTTCGTGCGGCCGACGAAGCGGCGAGCGGACCTCGTCATCCCGGAGGGCGCCAACGAGAAGGCGGTGTCGCTGCTCAGACAGCACGTCCGGGCGGCGGTCTGAGCGGCGCCCCGATCAGGCGTAGCGGTCGACGTCGACCTCCCACATGCCGGCCTCGCGCATCGCCCGTCCGACGGCCTTGTGGAAGTCGACGATGTCCTCGAACTCCGAGGGCTCGACGTGCTCGAATATCTCGGCCACGCTGACGACCTCCTCGTGGTTGAGACGGACGGGCTCGTCGCCGTGGTCCTCGAGAAAGTCGGCCTTCGAGAGCGGGAAGTCACCGTCCTCGTCGAGCTTCTTGGCCAGTATCGCCTGTCCGTACTTGCGCATCCCCTCGGAGCCCTCCTCGCCGTCGGGGTCGTGCGGCCAGTCCATGCGACATGGTCCGTGAGCCCTCGTCAAAGCGTTTCCGCTCCCGTTCCGCGCACCGGGACCTCCACCTTTGGACGATTTTGTCAGAATATTAAATCCCCGTCCCAACCGGGTGCGGCACAGGAAGAGATACATCATGAAATACCTGAAACTGAGCATCTCGCCGACGGCGCGGGCGATTCATCCCATCGACCGGGTGCTGGCCGGTCACGGCGCGGTGAACCGGGAAGCGCTCTTGCACGTCGGCGCCCGGGCCGACGGAACGACCGTGCTCCTCTATCGGGTGACCGGCAACGGCGACGCGTTCGACGACGCCCTCGCCGAGCAGCCGGAGGTCTTCGACCACGACGTCGTCGACCTGGGAGGGAACGGCTACCACGCGTTCGTACAGGCGGAGGCCACGGACGGGGGTGCGACGCTTCTGGACATCGCACACGAGCACACGCTCATCATCGACACGCCGCTCGCGTTCACCGAGGAGGGCCTGCGAGCCACGCTCGTCGGCACCCACGAGAACCTCCGGGTCGCACTCGGCGACATCCCGAACGGCATGGATGTTTCGGTCGACAGCGCCGGCACCTACGTTCCCGGCAGCGAGGACCTGCTGTCGCCGCTGACGGACCGCCAGCTCGAGGTGTTCGAGACCGCCGTCGAGGAGGGGTACTACGACGTGCCCCGCAAGGCGACCCACGAGGACATCGCCGAGAACCTGGGCTGTGCGCCCTCCACCGTGGACGAGCACCTCCGGAAGGCCGAGTCCCGGGTCGTCACCGGCCTCATCCAATGACATCCTCTGCGCCGTGAACGGAGAGGGACGATGTCCCTCAAGCAGTCGGGCAACGCCCGACGACGGCGCAGCTTGCTCCGCGGGAGTCTCGGCCGGTCTACGATTCCGCGGAGTACAGCCGCCGGATACGCTCGCTACTGTATCGCCTCTCTCGGCGCTTGGACTGGAGCCGTGCGATCTCCCGCGTCGTCTCGCGGAATCGCTGGGACAACTCGCGGCCGTCGTACAGGTATTGCTCGCCGGTGGGTGTGGTACAGGCGACGAGATTGTTCGCACCGATGTCCAGAGCGGCCGTTTCCTTCAGCCGATGGAGTTGCCCGTACATCGTCGGAAACGGTCACAGGCTGCGAAGCTCGGACGGTGCTGTCGGTCTCGTCGTACCACAGCTCCAACCGGCCCTGTTTGGTGGGGACGGACCGATTCGGGTCGCCGACGAGCTCCAGCCGGAGCCGGCCGGCGTGGTCGTAGCGGTCTGTCAACTCTTTCCCGACCAGTATCTCCAGCCGGGAGCGGTCGCCCCATTCGACGGTGTACGACGTGGTGCGGATGACGGTCTCGAACTCGCGGCCATCCTCGTCGTTCCCGCGGAAGCCCGGCGGGTCCGGGTGGTCCGCGACCGACGTGTTCGGCTCGTCGCGATACTGGTCTTTCAGCCGGAAGAACCCCCGCCACGCGTCGGTGTTCGTCCGTATCACAGGGAGCCGGGCGGAACCGTTTCCCGTCACGACGCCCTTCCGTGGACATGGGCGAGTGTGCCCTCTGTCGTCGTCGCGGCCCCGACCTGCCGACCGAGCGCCACCACCTCCGGCCGGAGCGCCGCGCCGAGAGCCCGGTCATCGAGGTGTGTTCGCCGTGCCACGACCAGCTCCACGCGCTGTTCACGAACGGGGAGCTCCGCAAGCGGTACGACACTGCGTCGGCGCTCCGGAACGCCGACCGCATGGCCGAGTACCTCTCGTGGATTCGCACGACCAAGAAGACCGACATCCGGGTCCGGACGTCGGATCACGTCAGGGAGCGCCGGTAGCGTCCCCGCGACCGGGACCGGGGGGGGTCGGCGGGGGTTCAGCCGCAGGGTCGGTGGAGCCGAAACGCGACGGTCCGTATCAGAGTTCGACGCCGCTGGGGATGAGGCTCCGGCTGCGGAGGAGTTCGCCCTCGTGGTTGTAGACGAGCAGCGTCGACTTGTCGTAGGTGGCGAGGTGGTCGCCGCCGGACTCGAGGACGATTCGATAGCGGTCCTCGGCGTCGGCGGTCTGGCCGTACTCCTTTGCGGCCTCGACGAGCGCGAAGACGTTGTCCGCCTCGGCGTTCAGCTCGAGGACGTACTCGCCGGTGACACGGTCGGCGATGGCCAGGACGCCGCCGGCGTCTTCCTCTCTGCCTCCCTCGCTCGAATCCTGGAGCCGGTAGCCGACGTCTACCTCGTCGTCTCCCAGGAGCGAGCCGCCCTTGGTCATCCGCGTCTCGAGCTGGTTGGCCGGCCCCTCGTAGTCGATGGTGACGACCGGACGCCGGGCTCCTTCGCCGCTCGCGCCGTCGACGGTCAGAGTGAAGTAGTCGCGCCGCATCCCTGTTGCTATCCGACCTAGGAGGGCCGAAGGGATGAACGTAACGCCCCCGTCAGGCCCGGCCGTCTCCGGTGACGCCCGCACCGTCGGTAGCTTTTACCCGTTCGGGGTCGCCGGGCGTGGTATGTGGGTTCGCTCGGAGTACGCCGGCGAGCTGTCCGTGCTCTCGGCGTGGCTGTGTGCGTTGCTTCCGTGGGCCGTTTCGACCAGAACGCTGGGCGAGTCGCGGCTGTTCCGCCCGCACTTCCACTACGCGTTCCTCCAGTTCGTTCCCGGCGCCGACCTCGGGCGAGCCCTCGACCCGTTCGTGGCGGTGTACGACGGGCCGGGCTTTCCGGCCAACCCGACCACGGCTGTGGGCTACCAGTGGTGGCTGGTCGGGGCCGTAGTGTTCACGCTCGTGCTGGCGTGGAGCGTCCTCTACTACGTTTACGACGAGCAGCTGGAGGCGCGGTCGCCGGCGGACCCGGTCCGCGTCATGGGCGGTCTGCTGGTCGCGGCTGCCGTGCCGCTCACCGTCTCGGCGTACTACGTCGGCACCGGGTTCTCCGGGCTCACCGTTCCGGTCGGGGTCGTCTTCATGTACCTGTTCGGCGGCCTGTTGCTCGTCGTCGAGCGGGCGTGACATCACTCTGCGAGCCGCAGGCGGGGTTTATACGGGCGGAGGGAATACGGTGTGGTAGCCACTGACTAATGCGCGCCGGAGTGTCCGATTGATGTCACGCAACCAGGAAGACAACAGCACGGGAGGGGTGTTTTCGCGGCTGGCGCGGACGGCCGAGCTGTTCCGGGGAACGAAGGTCCCGGACCAGCAGTACCGGCCGGGGGAACATGGCCCCATCGTTCAGGACGTCGAGTTCGAGGACAGGGTCGTCGAACGCTACTGGCTCAATCCGCCGTTCGCCTACGTCGTCGTCACGTACGACGACCAGCAGGACAAGCATCTCTATCGGGTGATCGAGCCGTCGCTAGACCGCTTCGAGACGGACCTCATCGAGTCGCTGTACGACGACGTCCGGACGCCACTGCTCTACGGGGCGGGGCAGGGTGACCCGGAGGGCGTCCTCAAGGGCGAACTGCGGCGCCGGCTGAAGAAGTACGGCGTCGAGACCGACGTCGCGGGCTTCTACCGGCTCTACTACTACCTCTACCGGCGGTTCCGCGGCTTCGGCCGCATCGACCCGCTGATGCACGACCCCGCCATCGAGGACATCTCCTGTGACGGCTACGAGGTGCCGCTGTACGTCTACCACGACGACTACCAGGACATCGAGACGAACGTCTCCTTCGACCAGGACGAACTCGACAGCTACATCGTACGGATGGCCCAGCAGGCGGGCCGGCACATCTCGGTCGGCAACCCG
>PXQM01000121.1:2037-4159 GCA_003021325.1 Halobacteriales archaeon QH_10_70_21 | reverse complement strand
CTCGGCGAGATCGTCACCAAGGAGTGCGGCAAGGAGATAAGCGAGGGGAAGGCCGACGTGACCGAGGCCTGGCACATGGTCGAGTGGGCCGCGGGCAACGCCCGCCACCCTCACGGCGACATCGTGCCGAGCGAAATCGCCAGCAAGGACGCCTACATGCGGCGGAGCCCCCGCGGCGTCGTCGGCTGCATCACGCCGTGGAACTTCCCCGTGGCCATCCCGTTCTGGCACATGGCGGTGACGCTCGTGGAGGGCAACACCGTCGTCTGGAAGCCCGCCGAGCAGACGCCGTGGTGCGGCCAGGTCATCGCGGAGATGTTCGACGACACCGGCATCCCGGACGGCGTGTTCAACATGGTCCAGGGCTTCGGCGACGCCGGCGCGGCCATCGTCGAGGGCGACGTCGACACCGTGCTCTTCACCGGGAGCGCCGAGGTCGGTCACGGCATCGCACGGAAGGTCGCCGAGGACCCCGAAAAGAACACCTCCTGCGAGATGGGCGGCAAGAACGCTGTCGTCGTCACCGAGGAGGCCGACCTCGACATCGCGGTCCACTCGGCGGTCATGTCGTCGTTCAAGACGACCGGCCAGCGCTGCGTCTCCAGCGAGCGGCTCATCGTCCACACCGACGTCTACGACGAGTTCAAGGAGCGGTTCGTCGACGTCGCGGAGTCCGTCGCCGTCGGCGACCCGCTCGCCGAGGACACGTTCATGGGGCCGGTCGTCGACGAGAGCCAGATCGAGAAGTTCCACCGCTACAACGACCTCGCCCGTACCGAGGGCGCGAACGTGCTCGTCGACCGCGCCGAGCTCGACCCCGGGGAGATTCCCGACGGCCACACCGACGGCTACTGGGTGGGCCCGTTCGTCTACGAGATCGAGTACGACACCGAGCTCCGGTGCCTGAAGGAGGAGGTGTTCGGCCCCCACGTCGCGCTCGTCGAGTACGAGGGCGACATCGACCGGGCCATCGAGATCCACAACGACGTCCAGTACGGGCTGGCGGGCGCGATCATAAGCGAGGACTACCGCCACATAAACCGTTACCGCGACCGCGGCGAGGTCGGGCTGGCGTACGGCAACCTGCCGTGTATCGGCGCGGAGGTCCAGCTACCGTTCGGCGGCGTCAAGAAGTCCGGGCAGGGCGCGCCCTCCGCCCGCGGCGTCATCGAGGCCGTCACCGAGCGGACCGCCTGGACGCTGAACAACTCCTCGGACATCGAGATGGCGCAGGGCCTCTCGGGGTCCGGCGCGGGTGGGCGGACGGGTGCTCGCGGCGGGCGTTGTGTTTTGCCGTCACGACGAGAAAAGCGTCGTTCGGGCGTGTATCCGTACGCCGCCTCCTCTTATAAACCCTCGTAAACCGGGAGAGAGCTACCGCCGGTCCTCGAGCGCGGGGAACTCCTCGCGGACCGCCGCCACCCGCCCGGGGTCGCAGTCGGCCGTGACCAGGCCGGGCGCGTCGTCGGTCGCCGCCAGCGGCGTCCCCCAGGGGTCGTAGACAGCCGACCTGCCGACCAACTCGGCGTCATCGAACGTCGCGGAGCCGTTCACGGCCCCGACGTACAGCAGGTTCTCGAGGGCCCGCGCCCGCGGGAGGAGCTTCCAGTGCTCGACTCGGGGGTACGGCCAGGCGCTCGGTACCAGGACCAGCGTCGCGCCGGCCTCGAGCAACCGGCGGTACAGCTCCGGGAACCGGAGGTCGTAACAGGTCGTCACGCCGACGGTGTGGCCGCCGAGGTCGGCGGTCGGGACGGACTCGCCGGGAACGAGCAGGTCGGCCTCCGCCGAGTCGTAGCCGAAGAGGTGGTGCTTCCGGTAGACGAGCCGGCACTCGCCGTCGGCGCCGTAGAGGACGGCGGTGTTGGCGAGCCCCTCTGGGGCCGGCACGGACTCGCCGGCGGCCGCCGAGGCCTCGAGGTCCTCGACGACGGTCCCGGCCAGGACCGCGACGCCGTTGGCGACGGCGGCCTGCCGGACCCGCTCGTGGGTCGGGCCGCCGAGCGGCTCGGCGGCGCGGGCGTAGCTGTCGAACGCGAAGTAGCCGACGTCGAATATCTCCGGCAGCGCGACGCAGTCGGCCCCGTCGGCCGCCGCCCGCTCGATGGCCGCGACGGCGCGG
>PXQM01000121.1:0-1938 GCA_003021325.1 Halobacteriales archaeon QH_10_70_21 | reverse complement strand
CGACGGTGCGGTCGAGCCGCGGAACCGGGAGTTCGACGTGCCAGATGGCGGTCCGGTCGCCGGTCTTCTCGTAGTCCTCGACGACGCTTATCGGGCGGGCGCGCTTCTCGTCGTCGACGATGAACGCCCAGACGTCGGCCGGCGGGGCGGGGAGGTCGAACACGCGCTCTACGCGAACGGTCATTGCCTGTCAGTGGGGCGGCGGGAGTAAAAGACCAGCCCTTGCGGCGCTACTCCGGGGTGACGCGCCAGGTCGTCGAGCGGGCCCGCGACCACTTCTCGATGTCGACGTCCTCGGAGTGTTCGTCGAGACGAGGGAGGCGAGAGCCGACCTGTTTGGCGGTCAGGCCGATCGACTCGGCGATTCCCTTCGAGCGGAAGTACCGCTTGCCGCTCGCCGCACGGTCCCGCAGGTACGAGAGAATGCGTTCGTCCTCCTCGCTCAATTCGCTCATACATCCCTTTGGTACGCGAACGGCTTAAGACCCTCCCTTCGGACGGACTGACGTGGTTCGGTACCGCCGAAACAGCGGGTCCCGGACGCGTCGGCCGCGGAGCCGGACCCGACGGACGCCACCGTCGAACGTGGTCACGACGGGCTGGCTCAATCGTAGGCGTGGTAGGCGGCGACCGACAGCGCCCCGGCGACCATCGCGACCGCGAACGACCAGCCCGAGGCCACCTGGTCGCCGGTGATGCCGAAGACGGTCATCCCGACGGCGCCCAGCAGGGCGACGGTCGCGAACGCCAGCGGGAAGGCAACGCGCTTGTCCGTCGACGCAGCGGCAGTCATACCCGGCCGTACGGGACGGTACACATAAATCCCGGCGGTTGCGGTGCCGCACCCCGGACCCGTCGGTCCACAGGTATTTCACGCCCGCGAGCGTCCGCCCCGACGATGAGCGGAATCGGTGAGGCCCTCACTGCGAGCCGACTGCGGATCGCCGGCACGGTCGTCGGCGTGCTCGTCGTATCGCTTCTCGGTGCCTTCGCGCTCGGCGTTCTCGGGACGCCGGCGGTCCAGGAGGTCGACAACCGCTTCGGCGAGGTCGACGAGGAGACGACGGTCATCTACACCGACCTCGTCGTCAACAACCCCAACCCCATCGGTATCCAGCGGGGCAACGCGACCATCAACTACACCGTCCGGATGAACGACGTCCCGATGGCCGTCGGCGGCCGGGAAGGCATCAACGTCACGGAGGGTAACTCGACGCTGGAGTTCACGACCCGGATGCGAAACGAGCAGATACCCCGGTGGTGGGTCACCCACGTCAACAACGACGAACGGACGGTTGTCACGGTCGACGGGTCGGTCCGGACCTCCATCCTCGGCCAGCGCCAGTACGACATCACCCAGGAGCAGGCGGTCGAGACCGACATCATCGGTGACTTCAACTCCAACGAAACCCGCCCGGTCAACGCCGACGACCCGCCGCCGGTCTTCTCGAACCCCGTGCTGTACGTCAACCGGACGAGCGCCGCGTGGGGGGAGGCGACCGAGGAGGCGACGCCCATCGACATGGAGTTCGTCCTCTACAACCCCCAGACGCTCCCGTTCGCCGTCACGGAGCTCGGCTACGAGATAACGATGAACGGCGTCCCGGTCGGGGAGGGGGCGACGGACGACGTGGCGACCATCCCGCCGGGCGCGACGGAGACGGTCCGGACCGAGGCGCGCATCATCAACCCGAACCTCGACGACTGGTGGGTGACCCACCTGCGGAACGACCAGGTGACGAACCTGCGGATCGAGTTCTACGCGGTGGTCTCGGCCGACCAGCTCGCCCAGGACGTCCGGATTCCGCTGGACCGGCTCACCTACGAGGAGACCATCGAGACGGACATCTTCGGCAACAAGAACGCCACGGCCGACGACCGGCCCGGCCCGACGCCGACCCCGTCGAACGGGGAGCCGGCCGCGACGCCGACGTCCAC
>PXQM01000120.1 GCA_003021325.1 Halobacteriales archaeon QH_10_70_21 | reverse complement strand
CCGGGGGGTCGCCGGGGACGGCCCCGGACCCCGGCGCGTCGCGTTCACCGTCGCCGCCTTCGGTGCCGCGTTCCTCGGGACCTCCGTCGTGATGGCGGTCCTCGTCGACCCCGGCGTCGTCCGCTCGATGCTCGTCGGCCTCGGGGCCGGTCTCGTCGCCGCCGTCGTCGGGGACCGTCGTGGGCGGGGGATGCCCCCGGCGTCGCTCGCCTGGCTCCGGGACGCGCCGGGGAGCCGCTTTCGCGTCCGGCTACTCGTCGAGCGCCACCTCGTTCGTCCGCTCCCAGTCCCGCTCGTCGACGACGGTCACCGACGAGTCGCCGAAGACGTAGAGGTAGTCGCCGACGTAGGCGGTCCGGTGGACGCGGCCCTCGGTTTTGACGGTCGTCTCGACCTCGAGACCCTCGGTGTAGTCGAAGACGTAGGCCTCCTCGCCGGCCGGCAGGAAGAAGACGCCGTGGCGGCGGTCCATGAGGAACGCGTGGTGGCTCTCGGCGACGGCCGACCACCGGGCGTCGAGTAGCTTCCGGGACTCGATTTTCGGGTCCCCGGGATTGGAGACGTCGAAGACGACCAGCTTCACTCTGCCGTCCTCCTCGCCGATGCCGAGCACGCGGTCCCCGGAGAGGGGGTGGAGGTACGACGAGAAGCCGGGGAGCTTCAGTTCGCCCTCCACCGTCGGCTCGGTGGGGTCCGACAGGTCGACCACGTGGAAGGGGTCGATGCGGCGGAACGTGACGACGTAGGCCTCGTCGCCGACGTAGCGGACCGAGTAGATGCGCTCGGTGATGCCCATCCCCTGCACCGACCCGGTGACCGACAGCGACTCGTCGAGGACGTAGAGGTCGTTCTCGCTGTCGGTCCCCATGGCGCCGGAGACGGTCGTCGCGATGCGGAACTCGCCGTCGTGTTCGTCCATCGAGAACTGGTTGAGCGGGCTGCCGGGGACGGAGCCGGTCGCGCCGGCCGCGACCGTCGGGTCGTCGCCGTCGGCGCCCTCGACGTCGAAGGCGACGATGCCGGTGCGCTCGAAGCCGCGCTTGTTGTCGGCCGCCCACGCCCGCATGTCCTCGCGCAGCTTCCGCTCGGCCTCGCGGCGCTCCCCGGGCTCGAGGCCGGCCAGCCACGACTGGATGGCGCGCTCGATTTCGATGCGCTTTGCGCGCGGTCCCAGGTCGTAGCTCCGTATCTCCTCGATCCGGTCCAGCGTCGCCCCGTCGAGGCGGTCGGACTGGTTCTCCAGCAGGAACCGCGCCATCATGTCCGCGCGGTCGACCTGCTGGGGGTAGGTGACGTAGACGCGGTCGGTCGAGACGTGGACGACAGACCGGCCGCCCGCGCCGACGAACGACGCCGAGTCGTGGACGGTACCGTCCGTCGGCTCCAGGAGCGTCACGGTGTAGGTGGCGTCGACCGGCGTCGGCTCCTCGGGGTGGTGAATCTCCGTACAGGGGACGGAGACGTCCTCCATCGGCTCGACCGGGCAGGGCTCGTCGCGGTCGACGCCGCTGGCCGTCACGAGGTAGACGGTCCCGGCGTGGAGGCGCGCGGTGACGACGCGGTCCGACAGCTCCTTCGTCCAGACCCGTTCGGGGTCGTCGCGGTCGCTGACGTCGTACCCCAGGAGCCGGTCCTCCTGGAAGACGACCAGCGTGTCCCCGGCGAGGAGCAGCCGCCCGGAGACGTCCAGCCGGCTGGCCACCTCCGGCGCGGCCGGGTCGCTGGTGTTGACGAGACGGACGCCGTTCTCGGCGTCGGACCGCCGCCCGTCCTCGGTGTCGTGGACGACCCGATGGCGGGGGTTCGGCGGCGAGTAGTAGACCGTCCGGGGCGTCGTCTTCAGGATGTCGGGTTCGTCGATGCCCGCCACCTGGACGTTGGTGTCGGAGGCGCGCCGCTCGTCGCCGGGCGCCCCGCTCTCTGCTTCCTCGACCGCGGTCCGCTGTGGTGCCGGCGTCTGCGCCGCGCGGTCGACCTCGGCGGGCTCATCCATCGCGGCGTCGTCACCGGCCTCCGCGTTTCTGACACTGACGTCCCCGCTGGTCGTCCGCGGGCCGCCGGTCCATCGGACGCGGCTCGGGCGGTCCGCTCTCCGGAGGTACGAGCGGAACTCCTCGGCGGAGTCGAAGGTCGACACCGCGGGCGCGCTGTCGGGCTGGGGTCCGGGCTGGTCGGTCGCGTTGGCGCCGGGCTGGTCGCCGCTGACGTTCGCCAGCGCGACCGCCCCGAGCCCGCCCGCGACGAGGGCCACGACGACGAACGCGGCCACCTGAACCGTCGAGAGTGCTGTCGTCCGGGTCATGCGAGCCGCTACGGCGGCTACTCATAAACTCCTCCCCTAAGGACAAAGAGCCGTTTGACCCACTCCCGCGGCACTGCAGTCGCGCCGTGCCGCCCGCGACTAGCCACGCTTATTACCCACAAGCGCGTGATTTCCAGGGAGTACCATGAAGGACACAGGGGGTCCGGCGGCTCGCGTGCTGTTCGTCACCGAACGGCCGCCTCGGTGGCGAACGGCGCGGGCCGCGCTCGAAGCGCGGGACGGCCTCTCGGTCGCAGCGCCGGACGACGTCCCGGAGCCGCACCGCGTCGGCGCGGACGTCGACTGCGTGGTCGTCACGCACGACGAGACCACGGACGGGCTGGCGTTCCTCGGGGCCGTCCGCGAGTCGCGACCGTCGCTTCCGGTCGTCCTGCTCGCGGGGTCGGACGAGGGGCGAGTGGCCAGCCGGGCGATCTCGGCCGGCGTCTCGGAGTTCGTCCCGGCCTCGGACCCGGAGACGGAGGCGACGCTCGTCGACCGCGTCGAGAGCGCCGTCCGCAGGCGACGGCCCGCGCGCGACGGCGGCGCCGTGCCGATGCCGATCGACGACGTCGGCATTCGGGAGGAGCTCCGCCTGAAACAGCGGGCCATCGACGAGGCGCCAGTCGGCATCACCATCACCGATCCCGACCGGCCGGACAATCCGATGATATACATCAACGACGCCTTCGAGCGGCTGACCGGCTACGAGAAGGCGGAGTCGGTCGGCCGGAACTGTCGGTTCCTGCAGGGGAAGGGGTCCGACCAGGAGGCCATCGACGCGATGCGGGAGGCGGTCGACGAGGGCGAGCCGGTCTCCGTCGAGCTGCTGAACTACCGGGCCGACGGCGAGCCGTTCTGGAACCGGGTCGACATCGCGCCGGTCCACGGTGCCGACGGCAAGGTGACGAACTTCGTCGGCTTCCAGATGGACATCACGAACCGGAAGGAGGCCGAGATGGAGGCCAGACAGCGGCGGACGGAGCTGGAGCACCTGCTCGTCCGCATCGAGGGACTCCTCCAGAACGTGACCCGGGAGCTGGTGCAGGCGGGCTCCCGGCCGGAGATCGAGCGGGCCGTCTGCGAGCGGGTCGCGGCCGACGGCACCTACGAGTTCGGCTGGGTCGGCGCGCCGGACTACTCGGTCGAGACGCTCGTCCCCACCGCCTGGGCCGGCGAGTGGTCCCCGCCGGAGGAGGCGCTGGCGGTCGACATCTCCGGCGGCGGCTCCGGGCCGACGGTGGCCGCCTACGAGACCGGCGAGATACAGCTCCGTACGGACGCGGAGACGCTCGCCGACACCGCCGCCGGGTGGCCGGGGATGGACGGCGACGAGCTCAGCGGCATCGCCGCGATTCCGCTGTCGTACGGCGAGACGACCTACGGCGTGCTGACGCTGTACACGACCGACGGCGAGGCGCTGAACGACCACGAGATGGTGGTGCTGGAGGCGC
The DNA here is from genome assembly GCA_003021325.1 of Halobacteriales archaeon QH_10_70_21. The sequence continues at coordinate 4,233 of PXQM01000120.1, read as the reverse complement.
TCGGCCGGGCGGCCGGGACCGCCATCAACGCCCTCGAGCGCGGCCGGATACTCGCCTCCGACAGCGTGACCGAGCTCGTCCTCGAGACGACGGACAGCGACCTCTTCTTCGTCGACCTCTCGAAGCAGACCGGCAGCCACCTCGAGTTCCAGGGGTCGGTCTACCGCGACGACGGTTCGGTGCTGATGTTCTTCACGACGGACGCCGACGACGAGGCCGTCCGCGGGGTCGCCGGCGGCTACCCCGACATCGAGGCGGCGACCCCCATCCACGAGTACGACGACGCCACCCTCTGGGAGTTCGACATCACCGACGCCTCCATCACGGCCACGCTGGCCGAGCGCGGCGTGAAGCTCCGGTCGATAACCGTCGATGACGGCGTCGCCGAGCTCTCCGTCGAGCTCCCGAAGGAGAACGACGTCCGGGCCATCGTCGAGCTCATCCAGGAGCAGTACCCGGAGACGACGATAACGGCTCACCGGGAGCGCGAGCGGCCGCCGAAGACCAAGCGCGGCTTCATCGCCGACCTCGAGGAGCGGCTCACCGAGCGCCAGCTGACGGCGCTCCGGAAGGCCCACGTCAGCGGCTACTACGAGTGGAACCGGTCGGTCACCGGCGAGGAGCTGGCCGAGTCGATGGGCATCGACCGCTCGACGTACCACCAGCACCTCCGGGCGGCCGAGCGGAAGCTGACCGAGGCGTTCTTCGAGCGGGCGGTCACCCACGGGTAGGGCGCCAGACGCCCTCTCGGTGGTCCATCCACGTCACGACGGCCACGTGCGGGAGCGTCAGCACCGCGACGAAGACGAGATACAGTCCCGCGAGCTCCGCCGGCGTCGACGGTGACGCCGGGACGAGCGCGCCGAACCCGACGAGGAAGGCGAGCGCCAGCGCTGTCAGCGGCGCGGCCTCGCGGGCGAACTGCCGGAGCCCGTCCCGGACCGTCGTCGCCGCCTCGTCGGCCGACGCCACCCGGAGAACGTGCCGCAGCGAGTGCCAGACACAGAAGTAGACCCCGACCGCGACGAGCGGCGGGACGGTGAGGAAGACGACCCACAGCAGCGCCGTCTCGCCGGCGTCGACCCGCCAGCCGCGCGCGGCGCCAGCGACCCGGTAGCCGGCCGCGAGCGTCGCGACCGTGACCGCGAGGAATGCGGCGCCGCCGACGAGCCGGGTCTCCGGCGCGAACAGCCACGCCACGGCCAGTTCCGCGCCGAACAGCTCGACCCACGTCCCGACAACCTCGCGGTACCGGGCGGGGAAGGCGACGAGCGGGACGAACATCGGAAGCCCGCCGCGGACGAACAGCGTCGCGACCCGCAGCGGCCGCGACCGGAGGTGTTCGGCGTCGAGGAACGCGACGAGCGCGTGGACGTCGCCCTGCCCCCAGTGGAACCAGGTGATGGCGATGAAACACAGGGCCGCGGGGAGCGGCGCGACGAGCCAGAGCGCGGCGTAGGCGCCGCCCAAGACGAGGTAGACGGCGCCGACGAGCGCCATCGACTCCGGCAGCGGGCGGTCGCCCAGGCGGGCGGGGACGAGGTAGTCGACCGCGCCGTGCGGAAGCCCGAGAACGACGACGCTGGCCGCCAGCGGGAGGTACCGGAGCGTCGGTCCGGGCGAGACGCCGGCCAGCGCCGACAGCGCCGAGAGGACGACGAGACCGCCACAGACGACCCAGGCGGGGCGGGTCGCGACCCGGTCGAGGACCGCCCGCGGGCGCCCGCCGACGGTCACCCCCATCGGTCCATCACCCACTGGAACAGCACCAGCCCCTGGACGACGAAGAGGTTCGTCACCGCGAAGAACAGCGCCTCCTCGACGGGCAGGCCGACGATGTCCAGGCCGGTGGTGTGCTCGGCGGAGATGTGCCAGATGCCGGTCGCGATGGCGACCCGGTCGACCACCCACAGGTACAGCGTGGGGACGGCGACGCCGACCGCGACGACCCGGCGCTGGTGGAGCAGCTGCGGGAGCCCGACGACCCACTGGATGAAGAGCACGGGAGCGCTCCAGGCCAGGATGGCGCCGAGGTAGAAGGTCGACGTCGTCGAGCCCAGCACCAGACCGGCGGCGCCGAGCAGGCCGGCGGCCGCGCCGCCAGCCACCCGCGGGCCGACCGACAGCGCAGCCCAGTCGATGCGGGCGCCGTTTGCGTCGCGGGCGAGCGGCTCCGGCGTCGGCCACCCGTCCCGGAGGGTCAGCTGGCCCAGCCACAGCGCCGTCAGTATCGGCTGCAGCACGAAAAAGAGGTACTCGCCGAGCGGCGCCAGCCCGAACCGGACGAGCGTCTGTCCCTCGCCGTAGCCCCAGACGCCCTGCGAGATGAGGTAGTTGTCCCACGGCGTCGTGTAGACCACCGCCAGCAGGGTGACGACGGCGACGCCGACCCAGTAGCTGTGCGCGCCGACCGACCAGACGGTCCGGCGGGAGGTGCGGGTCCGCGACACCACCGCCGCCGCCGCCAGCATCGACAGCGCGGGGACGATGAACGCGACGTGGAACTGGAGGTAGGAGGGGCCGCTCACCACGGTCCACCACGGGCCGTCGTCGCGACCCAGGCCGCCGGCACGGAGCGGCGGCTGCCGCCGCACCGTTCGTTCGCCGCCTCGATGTCGAGTCGGGTCGTCCTCATGGTGTCAGTCGGCCGGATGCTTCGGCCCGACCGCGCCGTCGGCCGCCTGCGCCGCGTCCTCGAGGGCCTCGTCGCTCGACAGGAGGACGTAGCCGAACGCGAGCTTCGCGACGAGGTCCAGCACCACGAAGCCGGCGGTCTCGACGACGATGCCGGTGACGCCGAGCCCGTTCGTGCCGGCCAGCCACCAGACGGGGTAGCAGAGCCACGTGGCCGCGACGAGGTTCCGGAGCGCGGGCCGAACAGGTAGTACAGCAGTCCGAGCAAGAACGCCGACGAGACCACCCACCACACGAGCGGCTGCCCGGCGGGCGCGTAGAGCCCGGTCGCGGTCGAGAGCGTCGCGAGCACGCCCGCAACGACCATCAGGCCGTCGAGGCCGACCAGCAACGCGAGCTGGTTTCGCGTCGCTCCGGCGAGCAACCCGAGCGCGATGAACAGAAGCGGCGTCGTGAATATCCAGTCGGTGTACCGCGCCCAGTAGATCGCGGTCGGCCGACCGCCCAACTCGACGGTCGCGATGCCGAACCCGACCGCCATCGCCAGGTAGTTCACGAACGCGGTGCCGGTGGCGAAGAGGACGACGACGTAGAACTCGCGCCGCCGTCGGTCCTCGACGCCCCAGCCGTCCGAAAGGAAGTACAGGGTGCCCACCAGCATGCCGACCGCCCCGAGCCACAGCCAGATCTGTTCGGCTCCAGGTGTCGGCATGGGTATCTGGAGCTACACCACCTGCCACAATGAATTAATCACCCAACTGATTGGGGTATTTTGCCGGAGGCGGATACCCGTTCCACAACGCCCTTGCTGTCCGGCGTGGAACCGGGCTGCATGCACGTCGGAGTCGGAAGCGGAAACCCGGTCAAGCGGCGGGCCGTGGCGTCGGCGCTAGAGGGGACCGGCACGGACGCAACCGTCGAGGCCGTCGCCGTCGACTCGGGGGTCAGCGAGCAGCCGACCGGTCACCCCGAGACCGTCGCCGGTGCGGAGACCCGCGCCGAGAACGCCCTCGCGGGCCACGACCTCGGGGTCGGCATCGAGGGCGGCGTCGCCGGGTTCGACGGCGCCCCGGGGCTGTACCTCGTGATGTGGGCCGCCGCGACCGACGGCGACCGCCTCGAGCGCGGCGCCGGCCCGGCCATCCGCCTGCCCGAGGACGTCGCCCGGCGGGTGCGGGACGGCGAGGAACTCGGCCCCGTGATGGACGACGTCCTCGACGAGTCGGGCGTCGCACGGGGGCGAGGGGCGTCCGGCGCGCTCACCGGCGGGCGGGTCGACCGCACGGCGGCGCTCTCGACGGCCGTCGCCGGCGCGCTCGGGCCGTTCGTGACCGACCTGTACTGATACTGCCGGAGACCCCTGCATCGCGCTCCGGTCTACAGCCGCTCTCGGCGGGGGTTTCGGCCCCGTCCCGGTTCGAGCACCCGCGAAATCCCGTCCGGCAGTACGCCCTATCGCCGGTAGCGGTCGAGCCGCTCGGGCAGTTTCTCGGCGACGGTGCCGCCGAGGCGGTCCCGGACCGTGCCGAGGATGCCGCGCGGCACGAACAGGACGAACGCGATGAACACGAGGCCGAGGTAGAGTTCCGCACGCCCGTC